>JBMSPY010000065.1:0-9076 GCA_049423005.1 Cyclobacteriaceae bacterium | reverse complement strand
TCAGGTGCCGTTCGGGGCATCACGATGTAAGCCGGAGTACCCAACAGCCTTGCTGCACGCGCCAAAGCCTGAGCATGATTTCCTGAAGAGTGGGTAGCCAAACCTTTCGAACGCTGCAATTCAGATAAGCGCAGTGCCGCATTCATCGCACCCCGCATCTTAAAAGCACCAATCTGCTGAAGGTTTTCACATTTGAATTGCATGTGACAGCCTGCCATTTCATTCAAAACATCAGAGGATAATAAAGGAGTTCGGTTGATGTACGGCTTAATGCGTTGATGCGCTGAAGTAATATCAAATGCTGTTGGAATATTTTGCTTGACTGTCTCCATGTCTAATTTTTACGAAACCCAATTCATTTTTTCTGATAGCGGCTTGCGTTTGCTCACCGGAAGGTCTGACTCATAAATCGCCGTTAGGCCAAGATGAATGAATCCACACAAACGATCTTCCGGACCCAATCCGAAAAATTCTTTGGCTTCTTCAAAGTTGGTAATGCCGCCAGTGCTCAGGTAGCAACCAACACCATGCGCTGTTGCAGCCAAATAAATATTTTCTACGGCACAAAAAACTGCTCCAAGTTCTTCCCAATCCGGAATGCTTTTTAAAGGATCGCGCTTCATGCCAACGGCGATGATGTGAGAAGACTCCATCGGCTTGACTAAAAGATTTTGGTAGCGGTCTTCTTTAAATGTGCCATTAGCATTAGTCACTTTTTTATAACATTCCGCCTGGAAGCTCGCCAGCTTTTTTAAGCCTTCACCGGTGAAAACGGTAAACCGCCAGGGCTCAGTACGCTTGTGCGTTGGAGCGCGGTCCGCCAATTCAAGAAATTTCATCACCAAACTGTCTTCAATTCTTCCCGGCAGGTAATCTTTCGGATAGACCGATCGCCTGGAATTGACAATTCGCTCAAATGCATCCACATCACTCATCATGCCGAAAATTACGTAAAACCACACTTTTTTAAGGGTTTTTCAGGCTAAACCCGAGAATTTTTCGGCCTTAGAGCAGATATTAAAAACTAAGCTGACATCCGGCTCCCTTCTGATGGGCCGATGCATATAGTGCTTGCGCAGCAAAGAGATCGAAGAGCGCGTAACCTGCAGACTTGAAAACTTTTGTATCGCTACGAACGGTTTGTGTTCCGCAAAGCACGCTGCCCAACGTATGAACTTGATCTGAACGAACGAGATTTTTATCAATAGGATAAAGAATATCTCCTACTTCAGTACGAATGCCGGGTGCGTCAATAAGAATTTGACCGCTGAGCCTAAATGCCGAATCCGGAAGTTCACGCATGTGCTTTTGGTAAGAGCCCATAGCAATAAACGTCTTTGAAGCCAGAAGCTCCGGATTGTCGGGTAAGACCGGAAGATCGGAAGTTGTAGCCGTCACAATTGTTTCTGTTTGTTGAAGCAATTGCTCTGCATTGGAAAGTACTACGATCTGTACCGAAGGAAGCCAATGTCTAATTTTCTCCGTAAAATTTTTTAAAGATTGTGGTGATCGTCCAACAACAAAAATTTTCTTGATGGGACGTATCGCTGCCGAGCAAATGGCTATCCATACGGCCTGAACACCTGGGCCGATGATACCCATAGTCTCTGTTTGTGCTCCGGTCAATGCGCGCAAAGCTGCAGCAGCAATGGCACCTGTACGTAGTGCGGTCAGCTTCGAGGCGCTCATGAGAGCCAGAACTGCTCCGGTTTCAGAATCGTTTAAAGAATAAAGTCCACGAATAACAGGTAGTCCCTTTTCGCTATTTTTTGGAATTACGGATACGAGTTTGGTACCAAAAACTTTCTGGCCATAAGCTGGCATTAATAGAAATGTATTGGAACCTTCTGACACGTGCATGCGTTGCGGAACAAGATTTACTTTTTGTTCATCTGAACGCATCGCCTCTTCAATTACCTCTACAAGCCGATGCGGCGGCAACAACTGTTCGAGTTCCTGATCGTTTAAAAAAATCATATTCGTAAATAGACAAAATACAGATTCTACTCCATTATGCATAAAAAAAGCCCGGTCAATGCCGGGCCTACTAAAATAAAACCACTATGATTTACAGCGGTGGCTCTTCTTCAATGGTAACCGTACCAAGGGTTGTTACATTGCCTAAAGTGACGGCTACATCATTAATAACTTTAGGAACATAGCCTGCGCCCGGTTCAAAGGAAACCTTGTAACTTCCTACAGGTAGAGCCTGAAGTACAAATTTGCCAAGGTTATCGGGCCGCGTTGTATTCACTGTGTCTACTCCTTGTATGGCGTATATGGCAGGATTTGCGGCAACCGGTGTAACAGTTCCGGCAATGGAGCCGCTGGTAGCCTCACTAATGACACGGATCACTGGTTTTAAAGAATAGGTGTTGTTTCCTCTTGCAACGATGGATTTAGCTGCATCAAAATCAAGTAAAATCCGATAGGTGACCCCTTCCTCTAATGTTTGCTGCAGATTTAGTTTCAATCCTGACTGTTGCGCACTTGGGGTAATTAGGTCGTATTCAGCATCTCCAATTTTTATTGAATTGTTGGTTCCAAGAATCAACCGAATTTGAGATAAACGCGTGGCCGATAATGCCACAGAGCCCAATAAAACATCTTCGCCATTAGTCAGCGTAAGCAGATCATAAACGCCTTTGTCGTTGTTGTTCATCAGAGAAATCCATCCATCGTTATCGTTAGATGGATTGACCTGAACATCTTCAATATCAATATTTACCTGATCGTAATCTCCAGGACCATCCGTTAAACGGACCTCTACGATTGGCTATTTAACAGCCGTGTCGTCGTCGTCATCACATGCTGTCATAAAAAAGCCGCAACTAAATACTACTGCCCATCCAAGAAATTTCACTTTTCCCCACATATTCATTTTAGGTTAAAACATTAGACTACAAATTTCGCAAAACAGAAATGGATTAAAATGAAATCTGGTTCTCTTTCGGATGATTATTCTCACAGTGGGATTTCGGCCTAATCTGGCGTGTAAATCGTTGCTTAAGTGCAACACTTCCATCCTGTTCATCTGTTCCTCCGACGAATCATTCTTCGCCTTTTATTCCTGAAAATCATTACTTTCAACGAAGCGTTGTTTTCATCAATAAAATCAAACTCTGATGTCAGCCGTTTTACTGCTTCAACTCGCCATTGCTCCAGGGGTGTTTATTATGACTTTTATTTATCTGAAGGATCGCTACGAACGAGAGCCGGCAGCACTATTGTGGAAAAGTTTTTTTTATGGCGTAACCAGTGTGGTTATTACTCTTGGTGTAAGCAGCGCCATTTATCCTTTTGTAAAAATTGATCCTGTTAGTGTGAGCGACCAGGCCATCAGTGCCTTTCTCTTGGTGGCCCTTGTGGAAGAGTTCAGCAAATTTATTTTTATCCGAGGGATCCTTTACCGAAATGAAAATTTTAATGAACCTTTTGATGGAATTGTTTATTCCGTCATGGTTGGTATGGGGTTTGCAACACTGGAAAACATCATGTACGTGTTCGACGGTGGATTTGGTGTGGGATTTTTGCGCATGTTCACCGCTGTTCCGGCGCATGCTTCATTCGCCGTATTGATGGGATTTTTTCTGGGCAAGGCCAAGTTCGGTTCAAACAGTTTGTTCTATTCAGGGCTTTCTTTATTCTCTGCTACCCTGCTGCATGGTGCTTACGATTTTTTCTTCTTTCTCAATTTTGTTCCCGGTATTTGGATTGGCGGAGTTGTTTCCTTGGGTATCGGCATTCTCCTTTCGCGTGCCGCCATCCGAATTCATCAGGAACGATCACCATTTCAGCAAGGAACTGAAAATTTTTAATGGTGACGCTGCTGCTTTAAGGAAATACAATTCAGAGATAAAGATAAAAGCGATTCAATCCTTACCTAAAATCCATCATCATCAGCTTTCTTCTTTTTGTCCTCTTTTTTCTTGGATGCTGACCGTGATCCATTGAAATCATACGGTGTATCAATTTGTAAATAATCTCTTCTAAACCGATCGATGAATTCTAAAGTCTCTTCCTCGCTCCCCGGAATAATTACCAATTCACCTGGCTTGGCACGTGCTGCGTTGGATCTGCGAAATACCTGATCGTTAATTTCTCCAACAGATGATTGAATCATAAGCCGGGAGTCCTCATATCCAAAATAATACCAGGCTTCCGGGGAGGCCTTTAAAAATAAATGAAAAACTGGGCCACCGTCTTCGTTCTTTTTTGCTTCAAGAAATCCTTCGAAGCTTCCGTTAATGTCGGTCCGTCCTATGTTACTTAAGCCGATGTCGCCAACACTGTAAAATCCTTTTGATTTTGGTGACCAGCGCAGGTCAACCGTTGACAACACAATAGGTTTTACCAAGTCAGCAAGTGTGGCGAGTGAAGAGTAAGTCTGTAAAGATCTCTTTTCATATTCCCGTGCCGGAATTTCACCCACCAGATTAGCAACTTTATACAATAATTCAGTGGGATCAGCTCCTGCCTCTGGAATGTTTTCATCCTTTATAGCTTTAAGCAAGCTTTCCGAAAGTGCTGTTAAAACAGATGGAGGAATGGCTGCGTCAATAGTAACCAAGCCATTCAATTTCACTTCATCGGTCTTCAGATTTCCAAAACCAATAGCGGAGGACTCTACAATAAAATCCGGGTTATTTCTGAAGAAATTGATGGGACCCTCAAATTTGATTTCTTCCTTGTCTTCCAAATAAGCCAAAACCTTTCCAGAAAGTTTTTCACCTAATGCTTTTTTGCGGTCTTCAATTTTAAATTCAGAAGTAGCTGTATCGTAGAAAAGCATTCCAGCCGGTACAAAGAAATCTTCATCCTCTTCACTTTTTTTGCTGGTCAAAAAATTGACATACAGCTCTCCTTCACGATCGTAGTGAATTCCTGCGGAAGCTTTTTGTCCATCCTCATTAAAGGCTTTATCGTAATCAATTAAAATTTCCTGGTCATCGCCACTTTGTTCATGACTGATCCAGGTCTGTCGATTACCGACAGATTTGAGATCAAGGCTTATATATCCTTTTAATTCCAATGCAGGCCGGCGGGCGTACATGGTCATCGTTCCTTTATAAAAGATTCTTGGAGAAAGAAGCACCTTATCATCCTCGGCAATGGTACCGCTGGCTACGGTCTGCAGAATTGGATTTTTGCCTGAGCCATCCGGAACCTGCTCCATACGAAAATCAGAAAGCCTGATGTTGAATGTATCTCTTACGGCATTTATGTACTGATATGTTCCATATCCTTTGAATTCTTTTCTGGAGACAATATCAATGACACCATTTGTAAGCCGGTGGTAGCCATTCAGCGTATCCAATACGATGGTCGTATTTTTTAATTGGTCAATTCGTGCATTCTCTAGTATAAGAACTTCACCGCGTTCAGGAGTAATCCGTGCATCTGCTATCTGAATGTAGGGTATTCCCTTTACCAGGAGTTTTCTTTCGGAAATATCATATTCAGCCTCCGTAGCCATAAACGATAAAGAATCCAGATCCTCACGCGTCGTATAGAAATAAGAATTTTCCAGGGGTACGGAGGGGGCCTTAACCATCAACACCTTTTGTTTTGAAAAATCCCACGTAGCTGATGGAATCGATGTGCGGAACTGGGCAAACGGAAAATTTAATGCCGCATCGCCCTCAATCTCGGGACTGATTTGAGCGAGATTTTTTTCAAGATCAAATTTCAACCGAACATCCTTTGCTTCCAGCACAGGTTTAGTAGGATCATCTGTAGGAATTCGAAACTGAGCATGGTTAGCACTGAAATTTTTCTCTGCAAATTTTAACTCTTCCGATTCCAGTTCAGATCCGCGCGTTTGCAACAGTCCACCTCCATCTACACCATCCCTGGAAATGCGCAAGTCCCCTCGAAGAATAGCTGTGCTGTCATAAAACAAAAACGGATCACGCACGCTTTTGACGAAGAAGTGTTGTCGACGCGGAATCCAGCTAAGCTGGTATTCTGGAAAAGTAGCCTGGGGAAAAGATGCTCCGTCAATATTCTGTGGTAGAATTTTTCCCGAACGACTTCTGATAAACACCGAGTCTGGCATTAGCCTCATTTTATCAGAGGTAAGCTGAGCTCCATAAAACTGAAGTACTCCGCTTCCAACAATTCCATTGTTATCAAGCGAAATCTGACCCTTCAGTTTACCGGCTCCGTTGAATAAGGTATAGCCCTTCTCAGGTATTTTATGGGTAAAACCTAAAGATCGATCCGGCATTACAGTAAGGCTGTCTTTAAAAACCGGAAACATACCATTGGAAATAAAGCTGCCTGGCATCGATACCGTGGAATTACCTGAATTGCCAATACTATCGAGTTTAAAAGGTGGCACCAGGAAGAACACCGACCGACCGTAAATGCCATTTAAAATTTCTTTTCGGTCAAAATAAAATATACCACCGGTGTTTGCATCCAGTCTTGGATAAGCAGGAATCTGTTTTTTACCCGATTTATTATTGGCTAGGTTTATATACAAAGTGCCCTTGCTATCTGCTGGCTTAGCACCTGC
Organism: Cyclobacteriaceae bacterium; assembly: GCA_049423005.1. Lineage (GTDB taxonomy): Bacteria > Bacteroidota > Bacteroidia > Cytophagales > Cyclobacteriaceae > ELB16-189. The sequence goes on along the minus strand of JBMSPY010000065.1, from coordinate 2,556 downwards.
GCCGACAGAAGAAGAATCTGAACTTACCAAAGCGTTATTCAGTCTTCGTCGATAAGTCTGTCCTTTGGCATTTCGCTCTTCGATGAGAAACCGTATCGAGTCAATCTGATTTAACGTGATGTAAAAACTATCGTAACGAAAATCAAAATGCTTTCCCTTAATCTCAAAATTTCCTGCAGTAATTAACCCATTAAAATCCATGTCTCTGTTGCGACGGATCGTAAGCATTGTGCTGTCCGGTTTAATCCGAAGATTCAATGAGTCGCTTACCCGAAAGTCTTCAACTCCACGAACGAACATTTTGCCCTGTGGCAAGCTGATAGAAACATCCGGAGCAAGATCATAGGACGCATGGATCTTCAGATTATCATAATCCGTTTTATTTTTTGAGGCCAGCGCCAAATGTATGGCGCGCGGCTTAACCGTGACTTGCCCTGTTGATTTGTCAAAATCAACCATTCCTTTTTGGGACAAGAAGATTACCGCCGCTCGAATTTTATCGGAGGGCTTATTGAAACGTTTGGCCAAGTCATCAACAAAAAAAACATTCGTTCCCATATCAATGGCATACTGAGCAGTCAGCATCAGTGCGTGAAACCCAAAGCCAGTACCTGCCAGCAAGCGCCAATCGTTTTGGTTAAAATGTTCTTTCGATTGAATTATAACCGGATCCTGTGCGACATCGGAAGAGGAATAAATGTCAATACTGTCTTTCTCTAAATTCCAGGTCAGGCGGTCGGCCGAAAAATCAACATTGAAATACGTTGTTTCAAACGGCGCATCTTTCAATTCTCCTTTACTCTTGTTCAAGTAAACAGCTTTCCGTTTTAAATTAAATGTAAAGTCAACCGATGGATGGTAGATAGAGTCTCCTCGGTAGTACAAGCTTACCTCTGATTTTTTCGCTGTTACAATAGAATCGCGGAACATAAATTCCTGTGAGCGAACTTTAAACCGCTGATCTGCTTCAGTATCGAGTCGAAGTGTTGCTCTGGTATTCGTGACAGATTCGTTTCCGGGTCGTGTTCCTGTAAGTGAAAAGCCGCCGCTAAAACTTAAACCTGGATAAGTAATTCGGTTGAGTGGTATTCCGCTTTCATAAGAATTAAAACGAGGAGTAATCGGACCAGAAGGCGTCGGACGCGCCATCGTGTTATACGTTAGTTTACCCAAAACTGGTGACGCGAGCATGCCCGTGTAAGTCAACCGACCCATATCCATCGAAAATTCTGGTTTGGATGAATCAAACGACCATAAGCCCGTTGAAATAAATTGGGCGCCCTCAATTCCAGGCCAGTCAAAGCTTCCACCGGAACCAATGAAGACACCATCAGACAATGCAAAAAATCCCTTGACGTTGAATATGCGAATGGTGTCGATCACAGATTGCACCTGAAGATCCACAGAACTAAAGTTGATGGTAGGTCCGGCAACCGCAGGAGGATAAAACGACTGCCACCAGGATGGAAGATTTTGAAGTGAGTCGGTTGGCTGCTCCTCCCGGGCTGGAAGAAGATCGTTCTCCGATTTGATGTATACGAATTCGAAATCGTCTTTCCGTGCAAACCAGGAAAATCCTTTTCCATTTCCTAGTTTGGATTGTTCAAAGAACATTCGACTAAAATCCAGAAAGCGTAAGGTGCGGTTGGGAAGTTCGTACGCAATGACGCTGTCTGTTACAGCCAACCAATTGGAGATTCGCATGCCCTCCATAACTTTTCCGCCTGCAAGCAGTGCGCGTATGTACTGAATAAGATCCGGCTTCGTTTTGTAGCGCTTGTCGCGCAAATTGCCAATCTGTAAACGAACCTTAGCCGAGATTTCTCCAGGCGCATTGTTGTAGTACTCACGAAAGGCAGCAGCCAACGTTAAGACCTCGGTCTGACGGGTATTGGTAAGGATCCGAACAACACTATCGGCAAAACTTTCCGGAATACGGGTTTGTGCCTGGGATGTTCCCAAGCCAACCATCAAAATCAAAAAGACCGCAAGCGGTAATTTCATCTTAAAATCCGGAACAAAAAGTAAATATAGGCGGTTCGCACCTGCAGATTGTAACGACGGAGTAGCGGTTAAATTACGCAGACAGTACTTCGGCCAAACGCATCATCTCATCATGGGTGTTGTAAACGTTGGGGGAGATCCGTATAGAAGATCCCCGAACAGAAACCATAATGTTGTTTTCCCGCAAACGGACTGCACAATCTTCTAAGCTTACGTGTTGGGGTGGCCGTATACCAACCAGATGATGTGCGCGTTCGTGCCGATTGTCTATAGACCATCCTGATGCGCGCAATTGGCCCAGAGCTTCCTCCGAAATTCCGGCACAATAATTCTGAATGGCCTCTGGGGTTATTTCAAGAATAAACTCCAGGGCTTTGATCATCATGGGAACCAAAATAAAATTACTCTTCTCCCCCATGTCGTAACGAGTCATGCCGGGCTGATACCGTGCTTCGTAATTTACAAGGCCCTTGAAATCCTCACTGTTCAATCTGTTGATCCAGTTTTCTTCCAAGGGTTGACCTTCGCGAAAATACTCTCCATAATAAGCCA
>JBMSPY010000064.1:0-9228 GCA_049423005.1 Cyclobacteriaceae bacterium | reverse complement strand
CCCAAATCTAAAACCTGCTTATTCACACAATTTCAGCGGTAGCTTTACCACCTTCGACCCGGCCAAGTCGATTAACTTTTTCTCTTTTATCAATGCCACCTATCAGACCAATGCCATCACTACCTCTCAATCGGTAGATCAACGCTTAATCCGGACCTCCATACCGGTAAACGTAAAAGACAATCTGAATGTGAATGGTAACATGAACTTTGGATTCCCAGTCAAAAAATTAAAAAGTCGTTTCAATCTTGGTCCAACAGCCACCTACTTCCGTTCCATCAACATACTTAACGAAGATGAGAGCAGCGTGGAACAGCAAACCATTGGCGGAAACGTCCGCTACAACCTCACCTTAACCGACAAGTTCACGTTGGATTTGAGTGCAAACATCAGAGATCAAATCACGTCTTATGAATCAGCGCCCGAGCAAAATCAGGAATTCATCAACACGACCTGGTCTGCCGAAACGTCCATCACCATTCTCAAAAATTTTCAACTCAACTCATCCTTTGACTTGTATCAATACGAAAGCAAGACCACTGACTTCCGTCAGGAGATACCCATTTTGAACATCTGGCTCTCTCGCTTTCTGCTTAAAGGAAATTCAGGGGAACTTAAGGTAGGTGTCAGCAACCTGTTGGATAAAAGTCTTGGCATTACACAAACTGCCACCAGCAACTACCTTCAACAGGAGACCATCAACAACCTGGGCAGGTACATCATGGTGAGTTTTACCTACGCACTCAATCGTCAATTAAATCCATTTGGGGGAGGAGCCGGGGGCCGTCGGGGACCTGGCGGCGGTATGCGCATGATTATCCGTCAGGAACAATAGTGCCGGCTGTCTGACTGATCTTAACAGTCAACAGAGTCAAATCGTTTTCATTTGATTATTTTTCTGCCATGAAGACAATGGCATTATTCCTATTTCCCTTATCTCTGATGGCACAATATTCCACCCCAGGTTTTGATCTGCAAGGACATCGTGGTGCACGCGGACTTAAGCCAGAAAACACCATTCCTGCATTTCTGGCTGCATTGGACCTAGGCGTGACCACTATAGAAATGGATCTCGCAGTTTCAAAAGATGGACAGCTGGTCGTTTCCCACGAACCCTTTATGAATCCTGCCATTTGTTTGACACCGGATGGTGCCACTGTCAAAAACGAGGATGCGTTAAAAAATAATCTATACTCAATGGATTATGAAGTGATCCGAAAATGGGATTGTGGGTCATTGGGTAACCCACGATTTCCAGAACAGGAAAAAATGAAAATACATAAGCCCCTGCTCAGGGATGTCATTGAGGCTGTTGAGACGCATATCCGAAATACAAGTCGTTATGAAGTTGACTATAACATTGAAATAAAAAGCAGTCCCGAAGGAGATAACACATTCCATCCTGCACCAGAAGTATTTTCCGAATTAGTAGTGAACATGCTCGATCAATATCTACCCATGGAGCGCGTAACCATTCAATCCTTTGACTTCCGAATTCTAAAATACATTCATGAACATTTTCCTAAAGTCCGTCTGGCCGCATTAGTGGAGAATGAAAAGTCGATAGACGAAAACCTTAAGGATTTAGGATTTGTACCAGATATCTATAGCCCCCTCTTCACTCTTCTGTCCCACGAAAAAGTGAAATACCTTCAGTCTAAATCGCCAGATGGCCGTTCGGAAAAAAATGTGCGGGTGATTCCATGGACCATAAATGAAACAAAGGATATGCTGGTAGCGAAAGGAATGGGTGTTGATGGACTGATAACCGACTATCCGGATCGTGCTCAGAAATACAAAAGCACGCTCAAGATTCCTTCGAGAAAGTAAGACTAGATTTTAAAAAAATTACTGAGGTATTTTCGTGGTTTCAGTAACCGCGCATTTGCCGCAATTGCTGGCACATGTTTTCCCGGTTCTAAAAGAGATGTAGACTGTCCGGATCAAAAAGACAACTGCAGAAATCAGTAAAGCAAAAACGAGTATTTGCTGAAGCATGGCGCAAATTTACTGAATCATCAGATCAGTAAAAAACTAAGCCCAGTGAGCGCGAATAACCTCAAGCAGCGCTCCATGAATAGCATTTCCTGAGCAAAGCTGACCGCCGTGTAGCCATTCTTCCCCACCTCTGAAATCCGTTACTGTTCCACCGGCCTGACGCACCAAAAACCCACCCGCGGCAACATCCCAAGGACTTAGGTGGTATTCAAAGAATCCATCCAATCGACCACAAGCTACATAGGCCAAGTCAGTTGCCGCGCTTCCGAGCCTGCGTACACCATGTGTCTGATAAAGCAATTGTTTGATAATGGCCAGGTGGGTATCCATTTTATCGGCATGTAGGTACGGAAAGCCGGTAGCTAAAAGACTTTTCTCCAGCGTAGTGGTTCCTGCTACATGCACCTGCTTCCCATTTAAAAATACGGGAGTACCGGTCCAGGAATAAAAGCACTCATCGGCCTGCACTTCATAAATAACTCCAAGAACGAGTTTTCCTTCAAAGGCCAGGCCAATGCTTACAGCAAACGGAGGAAACCCATGTGTGAAATTGGTTGTTCCATCAAGTGGATCAATAATCCATTGAAAGCCGGTGCTTCCTTTTTCCTGTGTGCCTTCTTCAGCAAGAAATCCTGAACCAGGTAAAATTTTGGCGAGTGCATCAACCAGTCGCCGTTCAGATTCCTTATCGACATAAGAAACCAAATTGTTGAAGGCCGTTTTTTGCTCAATACGGCCGCGGTCAAAAGCTAGAGCCTCATTGCGGATAAAAGCACCGGTTGTCCGGGCAACATCCAATACCTGCATTCCTAAATGATCCAACGAAACACTCATTTCTTTTTTATCTTATTTCTGATCACACTGAATAGTAAAACCAAAACGGAAACCCATGCAGCCGTTCTTCCAATCCATTCACCATGCATCGCATATCCGGACTCGCCCATGGAATCAGACGCGTAGAGACTGAACATTTCTGTTCGGGTGATGGGTTCTGTGGTAAGCCAGTAACTAGCGGTGAGTGGACCCGCAACTATTAGCAAATAGATGACCAGATTAATCCAGTGAAAAGGACGACTGACCAAACGATAACCCAACCAATTTGCTGTTAAAATCCATGCAGAAGCAGCCAGGTATCCGGTTTGATTATTCCAGTTCAGCCACTCGGGACGACTTAAAAAAAGATCAGCCAGAAATACGGGATGCACGCCCGGTGTCCACTGAAAAAATGTGAGCAGCTTTAACAGGATGTATTCCGAGGCCAACCAGAAAAAAATTAAAATGAATTGTCCTGTCAACGGACCACTGGCCATCCGGCTAAGGATAAACAGAACAAAGGGTATTGTGTAAAGTGCCGCAAGACCGACAATAGGAAAAATAAATTTCAGGTCCAGCGCATAACCGAAGTAGAGCGCTACTCCAAAAGCAAAAAGTAAAAATTCAGCAATCTCCCAGATCTTATCCGTGGCCTTAGGATGATCGGTGAGAGCAAAGCAGGGGATCAAGGCGAGAAATGTCAAAAGGGGCCAGGTTTCAAACCAATAGGCTGCCGAGAGCAATGCGGTTGCTAAAAGAAACAACAACCACTGATTTTGAAGGAACCCTGAAGGTTTTTTTTCAGTCTCTTTTTCCATTGATGATGACAACAATCTCTCCTTTTGGAGCGGTGTGACGGAAATGTTCAGTTACTTCCGCTGCTGTTCCGGTTCGGGTTTCTTCATGAAGTTTGGTGAGCTCACGCGAAATGGAAACCAGTCGATCAGGGCCAAAGTATTCAACGATTTGTTCCAGCGTTTTTAAAAGTCGGTGAGGAGACTCGTAAAGAATGATGGTTCGTTCCTCCTCTGCCAGTTGCTTAAAAATAGTTTGCCGGCCTTTTTTGTGAGGCAAAAATCCTTCAAAGACAAATCGATCATTTGGAAATCCGGATTTAATCAATGCAGGAATAAAGGCAGTGGCACCGGGAAGGCATTCAACTTCCAGTTGCTCACGCAAACATTCACGTACCAATAGAAATCCAGGGTCGGCAATTCCTGGTGTGCCAGCATCTGAGATGAGGGCAAAGGTCTCTCCATCTTTCATCCTGGAAATAAGCTTGGCCAGTGCCCGATGCTCATTGAAAATGTGAAAGGACTGAAGGCGAACGTTAATCCCATAGTGGTGCAACAAAACGCCAGATGTTCGGGTATCTTCAGCTAAAATGGTATTAACCGACTTCAGCAACTCAACAGCTCGAAAAGTAATATCGCCCAAATTTCCGATGGGAGTAGGCACTAGTGTAAGTGCCGGCTTTGCACGAACAACTTTCTCCTGGGAACTCATGCCATCAGTTTATCAATGGCTGCCGCTAGTTGACGATCTTTTTCCGTTACCACATTGCCTGCATCATGTGTAGAGAGGCGAATGGTTACTCGATTGTACACATTCGACCATTCCGGATGATGATTCAATTGTTCAGCTAGAAATGCTACCCGCGTCATGAAAGCAAAGGCTTCAGAGAAATCATTAAACTGGAATTCCCGAACGAGTGCATGATCTTTTTCTAACCACATATTATAAAGCGATAAGTCCTTCAATATTTTTAACGCGTTGGTAAACTTCAATAATGGAATCACTTCCAGGCATCATCATACGGTACGTGAGACTGGTGTAATTGCCTTTCTGGGACGCTTTCTCTTCGGTTTGATGCATGGGAAACAAGGCTTTTACTTGCCCTGCCTTGTCCTGTGGCACAATAAACTTGAAAACATAAAGGGTCGGCCAGACGTAAGTCTTTTCAAGTCTTTCTTTAAAAATGCCCCAATGATCAGGGCCCCACTTGCCAGTATCCAGGATTTTCATGATTGAAAAGCAACTTCTGGTCCGCAAATTACGTTAGTTCTTCCTCAATGGCTGAAAACGTTGTATAAAAGGTTTCAGACAATCAACGAAGTGTTCTGTTTTTACTTTAATTCGCTCCCAAACTCATCTTTATGAAAAAGCTTTTAGTGTTATTTCTGGTATTCCCCTTACTGCTCAGCGGTCAAACCCGACTGGTAGAAAAGGTGGTCAAAAGGGGAAATGAAATTGTAATCCCTTATGAAAAATTTGTATTGCCCAACGGCTTGACCTTGATTGTTCATGAGGATCACAGCGATCCGGTCGTGCATGTCGATGTAACGTATCATGTGGGTTCTGCGCGTGAGGAAATCGGAAAATCTGGTTTTGCGCATTTTTTTGAGCATATGATGTTTCAGGGCTCCGATCATGTGGCCGATGAGCAGCATTTCAAAATTGTGACTGAATCTGGCGGTACACTTAACGGATCCACAAACCGAGACCGAACCAACTACTATCAAACAGTTCCCGCCAATCAACTTGAAAAAATGTTATGGCTCGAAGCAGACCGTATGGGATTTCTGTTGGATGCCGTTACGCAGCGCAAGTTTGAGGTACAACGTGAAACTGTAAAAAATGAACGCGGACAGAATTACGATAATCGTCCCTATGGCCTTGTTCAGGAAACCATTTCAAAAAATATGTACCCATATGGTCACCCCTATTCCTGGATGACGATTGGATATCTGGAGGATCTTAACCGGGTTGATGTAAACGATCTGAAAAATTTCTTCCTGCGCTGGTATGGACCGAACAATGCGACCATCACGGTTGGAGGAGATGTTAAAGCAGCAGATGTCGTAAAGCTGACTGAAAAATATTTTGGCTCTATTCCACGTGGTCCTGAGGTAAAGCCAACGGTACTACCGGCGCCGGTCGTTGAAAAAGATCGGTATGTAACACTAGTCGATAATTACGCTCGATTACCACAGCTGGCCATCACCTTCGCTTCTGTACCAACCTACCACAAAGATGAGGCTGCGCTGGATTGTCTGGCTGAGATTCTCGGACAAGGAAAAAATTCTATCCTTTACCAGGAAATTGTCAAGAAGCAAAAGGCACTCAATGCACTTGTATTCAACATCAGCAGCGAGTTGGCAGGTGAATTTACGATTCGTCTCACACCTACTCCTGGCGTAAGCTTGGCTGATTCTAAGAAAATGATCGACGAAGCCATCGCCGCATTTGAAAAGCGTGGCGTTACCGATGAGGACGTGACTAAATTCAAAGGGTCTATTGAAGCACAGGCAATTAATGGATTAGAGAGTGTGGCGGGAAAAGTGAGCCAATTAGCCCAGTACCAAACGTTCACAGGAAACCCCAATAAAATTGCAGAAGAGTTAAAAGGTTATTCCGCATTAACCAAAGAAGATGTTTGGCGTGTTTACCAGCAATATGTCAAAGGCAAGGGATCTGTAATTGTGAGTGTGGTTCCAAAAGGAAGAGAGACGGATGTAGCCGGACAGCCCAATTACGAAGTAGCTACTTCAGGCTACCAGGCTCCAGACTACGGTTACAAAGGCCTTACCTATTCAAAGCCTAAAGATTCATTTGACCGTTCCAAAATTCCGGGAAGCGGACCAAACCCTGTTGTCAATGTGCCGAAATTCTGGAAGAAAGATATGGGTGGTATTCAGGTGATCGGTTCAGAAAATAAAGAGCTCCCCAGGGTAACCATCTCCGTATATATCCCGGGCGGACATTTACTGGAGGCAGCAGACACCTCTAAAATTGGGTTGTCCAGAATGGTGTCTATGATGTTGAATGAGGACACCGAAAACTACACAGCCGAGCAGATGCAAGTGGAATTGCAAAAGATTGGTAGCTCGGTATCCGTTAATTCAACTACCGATGCCATGGTGTTTTCCGTACAGTCGCTCACAAAAAATCTGGACCGTACGCTCGCACTTCTGGAAGAGCGCATGCTGCGACCAAAATTCACTCAGGATGCCTTTAATCGTCTTCAAAAGCAATCGGTCGAAGGATTCAAACAACGTAAATCTCAGCCGGCCTCTATTGCCAGCGATATTTACAACCGTCTCACATTTGGCGACAACATCATCGGCCTAAGTCAGGCAGGCACAGAAAGTACCAACCGTCGCCTGACTCTTGATGATGTAAAAAAGTATTACGCTTCCAACATGACTTCCAAAGGAGTTCAAGTTGTGATCGTTGGAGATGTGGAGCAAAACACGATTTTGCCAAAGCTGGAATTCATTAAAAAGCTGCCGGCAAATGACATTTCATTAAATGGTCCAAAAGATTTTCCAAGTGTAGCAAAGACGCGGATCTTCGTTGTAGATGTGCCTAAGGCTGCGCAGTCTGAATACCGCGTTGGTATGTCAACCGGATTAAAGTACGATGGTACCGGAGAATATTTCCGCGCCGGTTTGATGAACTACCCTCTGGGTGGCGCCTTCAACAGCCGCATCAATCTGAACTTGCGCGAAGACAAAGGATGGACCTATGGTGCGCGAAGTGGCTTTAGTGGCGATAAGTATTCCGGAGAGTTCTCATTCAGCAGCGGCATTCGTGCCAACGCCACAGACAGCGCACTTTCGGAAGTCATGAAGGAATTATCAGACTATGCTAAAAGCGGAATTCGTGCGGACGAACTTACATTCATGAAACAAGCCATCGGTCAGCGGGATGCTTTGCGCTATGAAACAGGATTTCAGAAAGCAGGATTCATTCGTAACATCCTTTATTATGGACTTCCTGAAGATTACACCAAACAGCAGAGCAAAATTCTTGCTGATCTGACCGCTTCTGATGTCAACAAACTTTCTGCCAAGTGGATTAACCCGGATAAACTGAATATTCTGGTAGTTGGTGATAAAGAAAAGATACTTCCAGGATTGAAGAAATTCCCCTACGACATTATCGAATTAGATGTCGACGGAAATTTTAAAGCTGAATTGGTAAAAAAGTTAGAGACCGAAAAGTAATTCAGAAACTGAGTCAAGAAAAAGCCGGAGCAAACACTCCGGCTTTTTTTATGGTTCAAGCCTCCATCTTTCAACGGCTTGCCGCTCCACCGCCGATTTACTAAAGGGAACAGTAAAATGTTTATCCTCTGCCCACGACGGAAAAAGGTTTCGGTAAAACGGACTTAACGGATCTCCACTCTGCCCAGGCGTATTGGTAAATTTACAGTTATCCCAATCTGCTAAATCAACGGCAATACGAAAGCTCGCACCAGATGTTTGATTGTCGCTGCTTCCGGTCATGCCGGGAGTTTGGCCACTTCCTCCCCTTGGCAGAGGACCATGATCCAAAAGCGCACGGAGCGAATCGTTTACAGAATTACTGAGTACATGCTTGATTCGAACATGGTGATAAGTCGACTGTCCATAGATCCATTCAGAAGACTCTGCCCCAAAGCGTTCGGTTAATTTTTTTATTGCAGCCGATAAGGCATCCACTACATACCGATCGCGTTCGACTGAAGTTGCAAAAGGTGACTGAGCATTTTTCAATATAGAGATTACCTTATTAATTGGCACGGAGCGGATATAGGAACTCAAGGAGGGCGGAATCATTTTCACCCGCAAACCATTTTCAAGCTCTTTCTCCCAGGCCATATAAATTCCCGCTTCGACACTATTGGCTTCAAGTTTAAAATCCCAATTCAACAATTTCTTTCTCGTGGCTTCAACAACGGGATCATTTGCCAGAGTGTTGGTAAGAAGCGGAACAAGTTCGCGTGCCGGAATGGATAGATAATCCGACTGAAGTTTCATCATATCGTCCAGACTAGCTCGAGATTTTTCAGAAAGCACTTCGTTGATGCGCATCACACGATATTTTTCTGCCCAGGTCCATCCTACCGCCTTTCGGTTTGCGTATCCTTCCGGCACATTATTCTCATTTGCCGTGGCCCAAAATCCTTTTTCAGGATTATAAATATGCGGAAGCTTTTTGATCGGCAAAAAACCGCTCCATTCAAATCTTCCATCACCCGGTATGGGTAATAGACCTGTCCAATTTTTTCGAATGGGTGCCTGTCCAACCACCTGCCAGCCAATATTTCCTTTTCGGTCTGCCCAGATCATATTTTCACCAGGTAGAAAACTGAAGCTACACGCATCCCTGAAGTCATTCCAGTCAGTAGCCTGTCCCATACGTAGGCTAGCCAGATAAGGAGCATTTCCAGGTTCGAGCCAACCGGCCCGAACGGCTGCGGCGCGTTGTCTTTTTTGATCGACGTAGGTTACAGGTCCATGAACTGTAAATAAATGCTCAACCGGAACGGGATCTTTACCCTTCACCTGTATCGTATCACGAATGATACGCATCTCGAGCCATTTGCCTTTATGTCGGTAGCGTCGTGGATTTTGGGAATCAATCTCGTAG
>JBMSPY010000063.1:0-9233 GCA_049423005.1 Cyclobacteriaceae bacterium | reverse complement strand
TCCGGATAAAGCGTAACACCATGGTTGAGTAGCACTCTTTCTTTAATTTTTACTGGAGAACCATTTTTATGGTGTGTCACTTCGCCATTGGTAACCCGAAAACATTCACTTCGGAGTGCCATACGATGAACTTCCATTTGTGTTTGTAAGGCTTCCAGGGTTCTATAAACTTTTCCATTCACATCCAGAAATTGTCCTTCTTGTAATCTCCTACTGGCCTCATTTACTCTTATAAAGGTTCCATTAGAGAATACCTGCATTCCATTGCTAAGGATCGTGCGGCCTGTCAGTTTATTTTTACCGCTTTCCGAATACACATACAGTTGACCTTTTTTTAAATAAAAGTAAGTCTCTGATTCACTGAATTCCGATTGCCCGGTAGCCAGGTGGTAGGTAACAGTAGAAAGAATTAACAGGAGATAAGGAAAATGAGAAAAGCGCATAATTCATTTTTTCTACAAGATGAACTGAGCCTTGGTAAGGAAAAATGATCCAGTAGTAAGGGGATCATGACCTGTACACTTTTCTGACCACTCTCATTAAATGGGTGTTCATTTAACGGTCAAATACCTATATTTCATCATTAAAATGATGCCTGATGAAACGAAGAGATTTTATTCTAAAATCGTCTGCAGCCACGGCCAGCCTTGCGGCATTACCGTTGCTTTCTTGTGAAGGATCACAAAGGAGAGAATGGGGGATACAATTGTTCACCATCCCGCAGTTAGTCTCCAGTGATTTTACTGGTACCTTCCGCAAGGTCAGTGAACTGGGTTATAAAAAAATTGAGTTTTTTGGACCTTATTCGTTTAGTGCTCCAGCCACTATCGAAGCATGGAAACCCCTGGCCGCTCAACTTGGAATTACGCAAAATGCCTTTTATGGTCTCCAGATTTCAGAAGTGGCATCGATGCTGAAGGATCTTGGATTGACGGCTCCATCGGTGCACCTTGATATTATGACGCTTCGAACCAATCTGGACGAGGCTATGAAGTCGCTGAGTCAGTTGAATGTATCGATGGTAGCTCTTCCTACGATGATGGGGGAGGACCTTTCCACTGCTTCAGCCTATTATAAAATGGCTGAGGAATTTAATGCGTTGGGAAAAAAGATGAAAGACTATGGAATCAAACTTGTTTTCCATAATCATGGTTATGAACACGCACCTAAGGATAATCAAATACCTCTCGATATTCTCCTCGATAATACCGATCCTGAATTGGTAACCTTCGAGCTTGACATCTTTTGGATGCAGGCGGCAGGTGCCAGCCCAATCGATTATCTAAAACGTTACCCTGGCCGATTTAGGTTGATGCACGTTAAAGACGCGGCCGAGCATGTGCGTTTTTCTGGCGATGGCTCAACTCCCGATCAGTGGATGCCGCTATTCCCCAAAATGGCTGATCCCGGTACAGGCGTATTTGATGTGAAAGGAATTATTCAGGAAGGAATCCGTTCAGGTACAGAGCATTTCTTTTTGGAAAGAGATCTAACTCCGGATCCGGAAAAGACACTAAAAAATTCGATTGCTTTTTTTAACTCCATCCTATAACCAGCTAATGCTATGATTAAACGTGTACGCCTTGCTTTTGTCTTATGCTTTGCCCTACTCTTCACCGGAGCGGTGGCGCAGCCGAGTCAGACCGTTCAAACGGTTTCTGTAAATCCAGTTGCTGAGGTTTCTACAACTCAACAAACCGTAAAAATTGGAGGGATGGCTATTCCTCTGACAGTGAAGGCGGGCACCATGGAGCTTCGGGATGAAAACAATGATCCTATTGCTCTGTTTGGTTTTACCAGCTACACCCGCGATGGGTCCTTTACGAAACGCCCAATTCTTTTTGCATACAATGGCGGACCAGGTTCGTCCTCCTTTTGGCTGCACATGGGAATATTAGGTCCGAAACGTGTTGTGGTGAACGACCCGGATTTTACCGCTGCCGCACCGTATCAGTTAGTGAATAACGAATATTCTCTGCTTGATCTGGCTGATCTGGTTATGATTGATCCTGTAGGCACTGGATTAAGCGTACCCACTGGCAAAGCAAAGTTTGAGGACTTCTGGGGAGTTGATCAGGATGCGCGAAGTATTTCATTGTTCATTAAACAATACCTGATTGAGAATGGGAGGATGAACTCCCCAAAATTTCTTTTGGGTGAAAGTTACGGCACTTTCCGAAACGCGGTGGTTATGAATCGTTTATTGAATATGGGAATAGCTTTAAATGGGGTTATCATGGTTTCGGCTGTTTTTGATTTGCGCACGCTTATTTTTCCTCCCAATGATGACATGCCCTTCATCGTGCATTTCCCAACTTATGCGGCTACAGCCTGGTATCACAATCGATTGTCATCAAAACCTGCAAGCCTGGAGAATTTTTTGAATGAGGTTCGGACTTTTGTGGAGGCAGAATATGCGCCCGCACTTTTTAAAGGTGACCAACTTGATCAGGCCGCACGAATACGAATGGCTGAGCGCCTTTCGTATTATTCAGGTTTATCAGCCGATTATTGGCTAAAAGCCTCTCTTCGTGTAGAAGCAGGTGAATTCTATCAGGAGCTGCTGAGGCATGAAGGAAATACCGTGGGCCGATTGGATAGCCGTTATAAAGGAATCAATCAGGATTTGTTGAGTCAGGATGCCGACTACGACCCGCAAAGTCTGGCCATCTCTCCGGCCTATATCTCCGGCTTCTTGAATTATTTCTACAATGATCTTAAAGTCAATAAAAAGCTTTTATACGCTACGACAGCGGGTACCCGCCAGGGTTTTAAATGGGACTGGAAACATGATGGAAATATTCGTTGGGGTACCATCGGTGCCATCAATTCCGGAATTGATATGGCACAAGCCTTGTCGCGTGACCCCAATATGAAAGTCTTGATTCTGAATGGTTATTACGATGTGGCTACAGTCTTTTACGGCGTCGAACATAGCATCAATCATTTGGGGCTCACTGCACCAATAAAAAATAACATTATTATGAAGTATTATGAAGCGGGTCATATGATGTATACCCATCAGCCTTCCCTGGAAAAGTTCAGGAAGGATGTGGCTGAATTCATTCAGACGGTATCAAAATAACCAGGAGTATAGCCTTGAATTGACGGGTAAAAAGTCAGTGGGGTTAAAAAAGCCAGCTTTTACAAGGTAAATAGCTGGCTTTTTGGTTATTAGAAAACTATTAGAAACGAAACCTAACACGTGTGAAACGAAATTGAAACTGCATACTTGTGGTGCATTTGGCCTCAGATGTATGCCTTCTTTTTTTGATTTTCTCTTTTCGAAAAATTCATCTGATTCTTTTCCGTCGAATCTCAAATGCCTGTATGTTTTCGAAACATCGAAATTAAACCTGCGTTTAAAAGCCAATTGTTCGGGTTCCGTTAACTCATCTTACCTTCGTGAACTCATTGCCCTTCGAATGGGCTATGAAGTGATTAAATATGTTGACACAACGGATAATCTGGTAAAATTCAAAATCAAGGACGATATCGACCGTTCGCTCGAGCAACGAATTTCTGAATACATCTGTGGTGGCCGTTGGTCGTGGTATTCATGTTCCAAGGTGGATCATGCGAAGGACTTTTGCTCCTATATCAGATCTCAATTCAAGCCCGAGTTGGATCCGGTTAAAAAGATTTCCAACTTTTCCTTTTTGCCTGAATTTGAAGATTGGAAAAAGCAGATGCTTAATTTCCGTAAGGTATCTTGTACGGAAATCGAATCCCTTCCAAAAACTCCTGCTGTCGTTTCATTTTACCATGAGCTACTTCCTGAATATTTTCAGTAAGAAATCATCTGATCTAAAATTGAGATGATTTGAAGAGAAATGCAGATGCTCTATTGATGTTTTTTTAAAAACGCTAATGCAACGGCTACACTTTCTTCAGGGATTTCCTCATGTGGCACATGTCCTGCATGTGGGAATACAACAAGTTGTGAACCAGGTATGGCAGCATGCATGCGCTCCCCATTGGACAAAGGAATCCAAGAGTCTTGCGCGCCCCATAAAATAAGTGTAGGAGTTCTGAGTGAATCCCTGACTTCTCCAAAAAAATTCTGCCGCGCAGTTAGTCGTTCAATTGTGGCCTGTCTGTTGCCTTCACGCAGAAGTAATTTATAGTACCGATCCGTAACCACGTTGTTTATCAATGAATCATTTGCATAAACCTGTTTCAGGTTTATGGCAAATAAAAATCTCGGGGTAAATCGGGTCAATAATTTTCCCCACGTCGGATTAGCGATAACTGAAAATATCCATGGCCGTGACCGGTTGGTTGATTTTTGGTTAGTTTGAATGGTGTCGGGCTGAGGCGATTTAGGTGCTCCAGCTGCATCAACCAGGATCAGTTTTTTTACGCGGTCTGGCCTTTGTATGGCCATCCTCCAGGCTACATTTCCACCCATCGAATTTCCGGCTACGTAAAATGTGTCAATTCGTAAGGTGTCAGCAAGGGCGAATAGGAGATCCCGGTAATAGTCTTGAGAATAATCTCCACTTTTATTGGGACCGGTAAGGCCATGGCCGGGGAGGTCAATGGATATGGTTGTGAAGTTTTGGATTAGAGAATCTTCCCACGGTTCCCAAGTGTGCAGCGACGCAAATGATCCATGAATAAGAAAAACCGGCACTCCAGAGCCCCGTTTGCGAACATGCATTCTAGAATCTGAAACTTGAATAAACTTAGATTCCGGAGTGCGGTAGGTTGCCTCGACCTCGGCGGCAGGTATATCTGATCGGTAGGCCAGAAAAGCAATAAGAATAATTAAAAGTAAAACACTCCCAATGGCATAACCCAATACACGAAGAGCTTTCATAGTCTGTTTTTATGTATTTTTCGGACTGGCCGTCAGTCCACTTTAAAAATCAAAAGTAAACAACCTTATGCGTCTTTTGCTCTTAGTCACTTGTCTCATTTTTTTGATTTCCTGTGCAAAGGATGAGGTTGAAGGACCGGTGGTGCTCCGGCTGGCTACAGAATCCTTAGTGGAAGGCTCAGAAAATTCCAATAAACAAATCATCATTCTTCGCGATAATAATAAAAACTCAGTCCTGTCACTTACCTATCAGATTACCCACCTGACTACTGAACAGGACTTGGATCTTCAGGCTGCTCAGGGCACTATTGTATTTGAAAAAGGACAATCCGAGGCTTCCATCCCCATTCAGATCACCGGCGATCCACACCAAGAACTTTCAGAACTTTTTAAACTTACCCTTCAATCTACAGCCTCCGTTTATGAATTCCAGATCGTCCTTTTTGATGATGATCAGCCGGCTCCAATACTTTCCGATGCTCTGGGTTTCTTTACACCAGCTGAATATCCATCCATGAAAGCATTTTGGTCAGATGAATTCGATGGTCCAGACTTGAATCTCAATTCCTGGACTTACGACATTGGTAATGGCTGTCCTAATCTTTGCAATTGGGGTAACAATGAGCTTCAGTTGTATGGAGATCAACCAAACACCATCCGGTTGAGTGAAGGTAAGCTCATCATTACGGCAATTAATGATTTTGGCATCTATCGATCTGCCCGTATTAAAACGAAAGGTAAGGTCGAAACAACCTATGGCCGCATCGATATTCGTGCACGCCTACCACGCGGTAAAGGAATCTGGCCTGCCTTCTGGATGCTTGGCTCAAACATTGATACCAACCCTTGGCCTGGCTGTGGTGAAATTGATATGATGGAACTTATCGGTAGTCAGCCCGAAACGGTTCATGGTACCGTTCATTATGAAAATGTTACCAATAAAGCCTATCAGACGTCAACCGGATCCACTTCGCTTAGCTCCGGTCAGTTTTATGATTCATTCCATGTGTTTACCACTATATGGGATCGAAATCGAATTGATTGGTATCTCGATAATGAACTTTATGGATCTTTTTCTTATCCCACTGTTAGTGGAAACACGTTTCGGTTACCTTATTATTTCCTGATCAATATGGCTGTTGGCGGGCGGTGGCCAGGAAGCCCAGATGACAAAACTGTTTTTCCTCAGGAATTGATTGTGGATTACATTAGAGTATTTCAATAAGCATCTGGTTCGGTAAGATGCAGGTATCTAATAAAACGAAATCGCTCTACAGCAAAATCACCTGGCGGATTCTTCCAGTACTTTTTGTTTGCTATATACTAGCGTACATCGATCGTGTTAATGTCGGATTTGCCAAACTGGAAATGTCTGAGGAGCTATGGTTTAATGATGCAGTGTTTACCCTTGGATCCGGTATTTTCTTCATCGGCTATTTTATTTTTGAAGTACCAGGTAATTTATGGATGCATCGTATCGGAGCAAGGATTTGGATTACCCGAATTATGGTTACCTGGGGAATCTGCTCTGCACTGTGTGCTCTCAGTACAACATCCACACATTTTTATTTTTTTCGATTTTTATTAGGAGTAGCTGAAGCCGGATTTTTTCCCTCCGTCATTTTGTACCTGACCTATTGGTACCCCCGACAGTACCGCGCACGTATCTACGCAGGTTTTATGATGGCCGTTGCTTTTGCTGGTGTATTCGGATCCTTGTTGTCAGGTTGGTTATTGGATGCTTCAACTGATTTTGCATTCGGTAAGCCTTGGCAATGGTTATTTATCTTGGAGGGTGTGCCAAGTGTAGTAGTTGGTTTAATGCTCCCATTTTTACTCACCGATCGGCCTGCTCAGGCTTCTTGGTTATCCGAATCCGAAAAAACACAGCTCGCCGCCGATCTGGCGAATTCTCCGGAACAAACAACGGAAACAATTTCCCATTGGACCCAGAGCTTTAAGTCTCCCGTCTTATGGTTATGTACATTTATTTACTTCAGCTTTGTAATGGGCCTGTACGGAATATCCTTTTGGCTTCCTCAGATTCTTCAGAATACTTTTTCTGCAGGAAATACCCGTGTCGGAATGCTTACTGCTATTCCGTGGTTTTGTGCTGCGTTGGGAATGGTCATTTTTGGTTGGAGCTCTGATCGAAGTGGTGACCGTAAATGGCACCTGACTGGCGCAGGGCTGATTGGTTTGATTGCATTTTATTTCGCAGGCAGTATAATCGGACAACCATGGCTGACATTGGTTTTTATCTGTCTGGCTACAACTGCAGTTATGTGTTCTGTTTCTGTTTTTTGGTCAGTTCCATCTTCTTTACTTGCCGGCACGGCCGCCGCTGCCGGATTGGCCTGGATTAATTCCGTGGCTAACCTGGGTGGATTTTTAAGTCCGGAAATGTTCAATTGGCTTAAAGCTGGTTACGGCCTTGGGGCCGGTCTTAAGGCTACAGGAATATTTCTTGGTTTAGGTTCAATGGCAGTGCTTCTTTTATTCAAAGTTGCAAAGCAAAAAATTTAAGGCGAAGCGGTTTTCTCAAATGTATTTTCATAGCCCTCCATTTCTCGGAGGTTGTACGTATCCTCTAAAAACAGCAAAAGATTCTTTGTGTGTACTTCGATTTCTCTTAACATGCGGATATAGAAACTCATAGAACTTTGCCCAGGTAGATGTAATGAATGTATTCTAATTTTACCGCTTGGTAATTTGGCACAAAAGTAGGTGCAGGTCCCTCAGTTAATAGTCTATGTGCATCTCCTCTGGAATAATTTAAGAAAAACAAAGGATCAAAAATTTTAAACCCAATGGCCTTGCTTGGCTTAAGATATTGGTCACTCATTGCATTGCCCTATGTGATGATTTGATTGGTGATCTCTTCGTAATAGGGAATGCTATCCAAAACGGCTACTTTACTGATTAGTCCCAAGGCGCCTGTAGACTTCATTTGCAGGATGGTTTGTCGGGAAAAAATAACCTCCGTTTGCGTACCCATATAGGCGCGGTATAGGTAATAGGCCAGTCGCCGTGTGCTGTCTGTCTGGTTTTCCAATGCCATGGTCCTGATCAGGGAATCCATGGCTTGAAACTTTTCCTCATTCAAGGCAAAACCTATCTGAAGGTTGATGAGGTCATTCTGAAGATCCCGGGCATAGGTCATCATGTATTGCCTTTCCTACTTTTTTTCCATGTACTCTTCGCGTGTGTTTTCGGCGACAAAGCTCAATACTAAAGCAGGGTTTATCATCAGTCCCTCGGCCAGATATTCAGAAGCAGATCTTTTGGTGGTATTTTTCAACGGATAGGATTATGGATTTCGGGTCTACGACTACTGATTTTCAGCCCTTTAAATTAAAAATTAATTAAATTTGGAAGCTTACTCGCTTTAAAAATCCACTATGATTAACCACTTAGCGCTATGAAAAAAGTAGGACAAATTTTATTCATGGTACTCATACCATTAATGGCACAAAGCCAAATCGGTAACCAAATCAAGTCTCAAATTATTCAGCGTAAGAATAATAAGATCAACAACGCGATTAATCAGGGTCTTGATAAGGTTGAAAATAAATTAGACAGTACGCTCAGAAAGGGTAATAAGTCCGGAACCAATCAAGGTGTTGATCAAGGCGAAGAGTCGGAAACGGAATCGGTTCAGTCAGTTGAAGGACAATCCGAAACGGAGCGCCCTAAACCTGTGGCAACAACTGTTTCTCCGGAAAAGGCTTATGCCAAATTTGATTTCGTTCCTGGAAATAAAGTTATTCTTGAGGATAATTTTGTGGCTGAAACATCTGATGAAATTCCTTCTCTATGGGTTCCAACTTCCGGACAAGTGGAGGTGGCGCAAATTTCTGGCCAAAACGTAATGGGATTTATTGAGGAGGGTATTGTTTACCCACGTCATTCAGACATGTCCCTGAACTCCACTCGCACAACATTGGAATTTGATTACCTGTTTCGTAAAAACGGACAGACTTGGGCTCAGGCAATGGAAACTGGTAACTATGGAAACGAGTATTTGGTTATTCAATTTGCACCTGATGAGAAGTATTACAGTGATGACTATCAGGCAACTGTTCTGGGTGATTTTTCTAAACGCATAACCATTTTTGCGGATGGTACTGTCAGATTTGGCTCTATGGAAGGTAAGTATAGCCAGGGTCAAATTCTGACATCCTCTTATGGAAAATATTATGCTGATTTAGCGGATAGGTGGGTCCATGTATCTGTGGCCATTACAGAAAAATCGATCAAAGTTTATCTCAACAGTCAACGTGTCATCAATAGTGTGATTACAAAAGGCCACGCGCCAACCTTTCAGTTCAACTGCGCAGACTGTTCATCAAGAGATAATGGGCATCAGCTTTTTGTTAAAAATGTGCGAATTGCTGAAGGTGGAGCTGAT
>JBMSPY010000062.1:0-9307 GCA_049423005.1 Cyclobacteriaceae bacterium | reverse complement strand
AGAAACCGTGTGGGTATTACAGGATTCGAACCTGTGACCCCTACCCTGTCAAGGTAGTGCTCTAAACCAGCTGAGCTAAATACCCGTTTTCTGAGTTGCAAAGAAAACTTATCTTTCGTCCAATGAGAAACACACCCATCATTTTTATTTTCTGTTTGGTCCTGAGCAGCACGGCTTACGGCCAAATCAGCCTCTTCAATGGAAAAGACCTCACCGGCTGGAAGATTCACGGAACCGAAAAATGGTTTGTACAGAATGGTGAATTGATCTGTGAAAGTGGTCCTGATAAGCAGTATGGTTATCTGGCCTCAGCGGCTGAGTTTAAAGATTTTGATCTTGAGCTTGAATTTTTTCAGGAGTCAAACGGAAACAGCGGCGTATTCTTTCACTCTCAGGTGGAAGGCACTAAAGTAAGCGGGTGGCAAGCTGAGGTGGCACCGATGAATCAGCACACTGGTGGAATTTATGAATCTTACGGAAGGGGCTGGCTCATCAAGCCAGAACCTGCCCGCGAAAAATTTCTAAAAGAAAACAGCTGGAACCACATGCGCGTGCGCGTGCAGGGAAATGTGGTAGAGACCTGGTTGAACGGCAACCAAATGATTCGCCTCGAGGATGCCAAGATAGGCTCCGTCTCCGGCAAGATTTCCTTACAGATTCACGACGGCGGCGGCGTGCGCGTTCGCTGGCGCAACCTAAAAATTACCTCACTGTAATTAGCTACGCTTCAATTCTCCCTGCCTCATTCTCTGCAGAATGAATAAAGGAAGGGGAAAGCAGAGCGTCATCCAAGGCAGAAATGGTTTCGGCCAGGAGCTTAAGCTCGCGCTGAAGTGACGGGTCTACATGAATCATCCGTTCGATATCACGGCTCTCCTCCGCCGTGGTCTCCCGGTAAAGAAACCTGATCAGGTCGTGTTGAGTAAAGGTTCTTATCATAGGCATCTGTTGGTATTTTCATCTTTTTTCTCATGTTGATCAGGGCGTAACGCATTCTTCCTAACGCGGTGTTAATACTTACCCCTGTTTTGTCGGCGATTTCCTGAAAGCTCATATCCAGGTAATGCCGCATAATCAGTACTTCACGCTGTTCCTTTGGCAACTCTAAAATGCAATGGCGTACCCAACTCCGAGTTTCACCGGCAATCTGAATGGATTCAGCCGATGATTCAGAAAATTTCATCGAATTGAATACGTTACTACCATCTTTTAAAATGATGTGTGGGTAACGGCGATCCTTTCGGAAATGGTCAATGGCCAGATTATGTGCAATTCGCGAAACCCAAGGCAAAAATTTTCCTTCATCGTTGTATTTCCCTTCGCGCAGAGTACGAAGAGCTTTGATGAAAGTCTCCTGCAGCAGATCTTCGGCTACATACCGATCTCTGACGATTAAATAAATCGCTGTGTAAATTCTGGATTGATGGCGTTGCGTTAAAACGTCAAAAGCACCCTCTTTTCCATTCAGGAATTGCGATACCAATTGGCTATCGCTGACTGATCTGTTTTTCATTTAATTCACGTTTATAGTAACGTAGAATTCCAGATCGATAGTATAGGGGTTTTGGTGTTTAAAATTGATTTGCGGGCAAAAGGTAGAAAAGCGGCCCAAAAACCCAAAAAAAATCTCGAAAATTCTTGTCTGCCACGAAAATTCTTTTCCTATTTGCCTCGATTTTACGTTGAATTCGAAGAATGGCGGCCCCAAAGAAAAAAATTATTAAAAGTTTGGATAACCTAAGCGAAGACCTTCAGGCACTTATCCAAAAACAGTATCCAAATGGATATGAATCGAGCCTAACCCGCATCTCCACCCCTAAGAAGGAGCCGATTTTTGTTTTCCCCTTGGAGACCGACGATACCACCTACCTGGTCAAAATACCTGCCACGAAAAACAGTGAAGGTGACTATGATGTTGACTTTCGTAAAAAAGACAAGGGAGCGGAATTCGGTCGAAACGAACCGGGAGATGATTTAGAGCCAGATTCTGATTCTGATTCCGATGATGTGGACCAGGATGATGACTACGATGACGAGGGAATGGGTCGCGGCCGAAAAGACCCCAGCTACGATCCTGACTTCGATAACTGATCGATGATTTGAATTAATATTGATCCCCGATTACTCAATCATGGATCAATTCTCACTCTACTTTTCTATTGGAAAAGACCATATCCTCGATCTAAGTCAGGGATTGGATCATATCTTATATGTCGTAGCCCTGGTCGCTTCTGCCAAACCGGGGGAATGGAAGAAACTCCTTATTCTGGTTACGGCTTTCACCATTGGCCACTCCATAACCCTTGCTTTAGCCACCATGGAACTTATTTCGGTCTCCACGGATCTGGTTGAATTCCTTATAACCGTTACTATTTTTCTAACAGCGACAGCGAATTTGTTTCAAAAAGAAAGTACCGACTCCCAAAGCCTGGGTCTTCGTTATGGAGTTACCCTGTTTTTTGGACTTATCCACGGACTCGGATTTTCAAATATGCTCCGGGCCTTATTAAGCGGTGCTGATCAAATCACGCTTCCCCTGTTTGCATTCAATGTCGGATTGGAATTCGGTCAGATTATTGTGGTTGCTATTTTTACTGGCCTTTCCTTTATTGCTGTAGATAAAGCCCGAATTAGCCGCAGGGATTGGAGATTGGTGTTATCATCCATGATTGCCGGTATGGCCCTGTTATTGATACAAGAAAGAATTCATTTAGTATTTGAATAAATAAATCACCCAATTACCAGAACATGAAAAAGTTTCTATTCCTCCCGTTGTTAATGCTCGTTTTCTGTGTGAAGGCTCAGCAACCGGCCAATAAGCCTGTTTGGCAAGGAAAATTTGAACAGCTCGGACAGCTGTTGCCAACGCCTAATGAATACCGCACGGGTTCTGGGGCTCCTGGACCAAAATACTGGCAACAGCAGGCGGACTACACCATTGATGTAGAGCTGGACGATGATAAACACACCATCAATGGCTCGGAAACCATCACGTATCACAATAACTCGCCTGATGTTCTTACTTATTTATGGCTTCAGCTGGATCAAAATATTCTGGCAGAGGGTAATGAAACGGATAAAACAAAAACCGGTTCCCTTCGCGACTCATCATCAACGATGGCCATTCAGCAAAGTCTTGATCTCTACGGCGACTACAAAGGAGGCTACACCATTAAAAGCATTCGTGGTGCAGACGGAAAGGTATTACCCTATGTAGTTAATAATACGATGATGCGTGTGGATATTCCTGCTCCGCTTAAACCAGGTGAAAAAATTTCCTTTTCCATTGATTGGTCGTATCCGGTTTCCGACCGATTGAATGAGTCTGAAGTTGGTCGTAGGGGTGGCATGGAGTTTTTCCCAGAGGATGGAAATTACATCTATGCCATTACGCATTGGTTCCCAAGAATGTGCGTATACGACGATTATCAGGGTTGGCAGAACAAGCAATTTTTAGGACAGGGAGAATTTACCCTTCCTTTTGGAAATTATAAAGTAAAAATTACGGTCCCGGCTGATCACATTGTAGGAGCAACTGGTGTATTGAAGAATCCAACCTCTGTATTAACGGCTAAGCAGCAGGAGCGTTTTGACCTCGCTAAAAAAACATTTGACAAGCCGGTAATTATTGTAACGCAGGCTGAGGCTACTGCCAAAGAAAAGGCACGGGCCAAAGAGAAAAGAACCTGGGAGTTTGAAGCTGAAAATGTCCGCGACTTTGCATTCACCTCATCCAGAAAATTCATCTGGGATGCTCAGGCCGTAAAACTCAATAACGGAACTTCACTGGCTATGTCTTATTATCCTAAAGAGGGCAATCCGCTTTGGGAAAAGGAGTCCACTAAGGCGGTAAAAAATACCATCACCACCTACTCCAAATATTCCATCGATTATCCCTATCCCGTGGCGATTTCGGTGCACACGGCCAGCATCGGAATGGAATATCCAATGATCTGTTTTAATGGAGGTCGCCCCAATAAGGACGGAACATATGCTGATGCCAAGAAATGGGCGATGATCGGAGTTATTGTCCATGAAGTAGGGCATAACTTTTATCCGATGATCATAAACAACGATGAGCGACAGTGGACCTGGATGGATGAAGGTCTCAACACATTTGTTCAATATTTAACCATGCGTGAGCATTATCCCGATATGCCGCAACGCCGTGGTCCTGCGGGAAATATTGTGAGTTATATGAAAGGAGATAAAAACACCATGCGTCCGTTGATGGTGAACTCCGAGCAGGTTATTCAGTTTGGTGCCGAACAATACGCCAAGTGTGCCACCGGTCTGAACATGCTGCGCGAAACCATTATGGGACCTGAGCTTTTTGATAAAGCCTTTACAGAGTATGCAAAACGCTGGGCCTTTCGTCACCCTAAGCCAGCTGATTTCTTCCGCACCATGGAAGATGCCTCTGCCGTTGACCTCGATTGGTTCTGGCGTGGCTGGTTTTACAGTACCGACCACTGCGATGTTTCGCTTGATCAGGTAAGCTGGTTCAAGGTGAAAAAAGAAGGAGTGGATGTAGAGAAGAAAGCGCCTTTAGTAAAAGACGGCAGCGGATCCAATGCGTCTTCAATTGATTTTTCACAAGGCCCTAAGCCGCTAACAGTAATGCCGACCGATGATCGTTTCTATGGTGAATTCAGAAATAGATTAGATGACAAAGCGTTGGTGACCGGTTTAGAGAATAAAAATCTCTACGAATTAAAACTGACCAACAAGGGAGGTCTTGTCATGCCGGTGATCATTAAGTGGACCTATAAAGATGGAACCTCTGAAATTCAGAAACTTCCTGCTGAAGTCTGGAGAGCTAATGAAACCACCTTTGCTAAAGTATTCGCAAAAGACAAGGAAGTGGTTAATGTTGAAATTGATCCTCTTAAGGAAACCTCTGATATCAATACAGACGATAATGTGTTTCCGCGCTCTACCGCTCCTTCCAAGTTTGATCAGTTGAAGAATAAAAACTAAACGAAACAGAACCCACATGAAGCACCTCTCTGTTTTTGCATTGCTTTTCGTTAGTGCACCTTTGGTTGCCCAATGGCAAGGAAAATTTGAGCAGCTTGGCGAAATGCTGCCGACGCCAAACAGCTACCGCACAGGCTCTGGCGCTCCTGGACCTGATTACTGGCAGCAACGCGCCGACTATGTCATCCAAGCGGAAGTAAACGACGATAACCAAACGCTGACAGGTTCAGGCTCTATAACCTACCACAACAATGCACCTGAAGCATTGAGTTATTTGTGGTTGCAACTGGATCAGAATATCAGCGCGCCAAACAGCATGACGGCCATGTCGAGTCCGGGTGCAATCCGGGACTCTATTCCGGCAAAAATGTTGGGTTCCATGACGGGCACCTTGCCCTATAAAGGCGGATATACCATTCAGTTTGTGAAAGACGCCAATGGAAATCCATTGCCGTATGTCATCAACTATACTATGATGCGTGTGGATCTTCCCAAACCTTTAAAAAAGGGCGAATCTGTCACTTTTTCGATTGGTTGGTCCTACAACATTAACGATCGCATGTTGGTAGGAGGTCGCAGCGGAATGGAGTTTTTTCCTGAGGATGGAAATTATGTTTACACCATCGCTCAGTGGTTCCCGCGTATGTGTGTCTTTGATGACTACGAAGGCTGGCAGAATAAGCAATACCTAGGTGGCGGCGAGTTTGCGCTTTCTTTCGGTGATTACAAAGTGCGCATTACCGTTCCTTCCGACCACGTAGTGGGAGCTACCGGATGGCTGGTTAATCCTAAAGAAGTTTTATCTGCGGAGCAGCAACAACGCTTTGAGCAGGCGCGTAACAGTTTTGAAAAGCCGGTGTTTATTGTGACAGCCGATGAGGCCAAACAGAAAGAAGCGCAGCGTTTAAAGACCAAAAAGACCTGGGAATTTCATGCGACCAATGTCAGGGATTTTGCTTTTGCCCATTCTCGAAAATTCATTTGGGATGCCCAGGCTGTAAAGGTTGGATCAAACACGGTGCTTGCACAAAGCCTCTATCCTAAAGAGGGCAATCCGTTGTGGGAGCAGGAATCAACTAAAGCCATTAAAAATACGCTTGAAGTTTATTCAGCGCGGACGGTTGACTATCCCTATCCGGTAGCCTATTCTGTTCATGCTGCCAGCGTAGGTATGGAATATCCGATGATCTGCTTCAATTTCGGCAGACCTGGTAAAGACGGTAAGATCACCCAGTTCTTAAAAGAGCGAATGGTTGGCGTTATTATTCATGAGGTGGGACACAACTATTTCCCGATGATCATCAATTCCGATGAGCGCCAATGGACATGGATGGATGAGGGGTTGAACACGTTTCTGGAAAAAGAAACCAAACGGGAACGGTATCCGGATTTCGATTTGACCAGCGAAATTCCTAAAGGTCAGGTGGCCTTTATGCGTGGCGACAAAAGTATGATGCGTCCAATCATGGCTATGGCGGATAATCAATCGAGGTACAATGGACCAAATGGATACACCAAACCATCGGCAGCGCTTACATTGCTCCGTGAAACTGTAATGGGTCCTGAGTTATTTGATAAAGCTTTTAAAACTTATGCAGAGCGCTGGGCGTTTAAGCATCCGAATCCTGCTGACTTCTTTCGTTCTATGGAGGATGCTTCGGCTGTGGATCTGGACTGGTTTTGGCGCGGATGGTTTTACTCTACCGATCACGTTGACGTTACACTCGACCAGGTTAAATGGTTCCGTCTGAAAAAGGTGACTCAGGATCCTGAAAAGAAAAAAGTTAAAGCTCAGCCTGGTGATCTGAAATCATTCAGTTCCGCTACTTCATTGACTGATTTCAGTGATGGTCCACGTGAATTTAATATGGTGACTACTCCGCCCTCAGATTATAGGGAGTTTATGAATCGCATCAATGAAAACGCGCTTCGAACCAATTTGGAATCAAAAAATATTTATGAATTAACCTTTAAAAACTCGGGAGGATTGGTTTCTCCGATCATCATCGAGTGGACCTACAAGGATGGCACAAAAGAAATTGAAAAGCTTCCCGCTGAGATCTGGCGTACCAATGAGCGTGAGGTGAAAAAGGTTTTTGTGAAGGAGAAAGAGGTTGTGAATATAGTTATTGATCCCAATCAGGCTACGGCTGATATCAATACGGCTGATAATGTTTTTCCCAAGCGGGAAGCTCCTTCCAAGTTTGATCAGCTGAAGAAAAACTAAAATTATTTTCCGGCCTTAGGCCAAGGACCATATTTGTGCTCTTTCTCTGACCTATCGTCAGAGAAAGGGCCAAAGGGGTGGTCAAAAGGTTTTTTAGAAATGTCGGGCCAGTCCGATGATATGTCAAATCCCGGACGAGACATAGAATTTACGAATGCGGCTACATCCCAACATTGTTCATCAGTCAAAAATGGTTTCTCCGGTGTAGCCAAATCATTTGGCATATTGTACTTCACATAACCTGCAAAGCGGGAAAGACGGTAAAGTCCAGCACCTGTATTGTAGCTCTGCGGACCATATAGCGGTGGATACAGCCACTCTGCTGATCCCGCTACCTTCATGCCTTCTCCGTTTGTGCCATGGCATCGCGCACAATTTTGTTCATAGACCAATTTTCCTTTTTCTGGATCTGCTGGTCGGTCTAAAAGTGCAGGTTGTTTAATACCGGTACCTTTTGGAATGGAGTCTTTTGGAACCTGAGAGCCTACCCATTGGATGTAGGCTACAAAACTTTTCATCTCTTCACTTTCTTCCGATAGTGGGCGGCCATTCAAACTTCTTTGAATGCAATCGTTGACCCGCTTTTCAATTGTTTCAATGGTGCCAGAGCGTGGTCTGAATTTTGGGTAGGTCGATGCTACTCCTGCATAGTTATTGCCAAACAGTTTTGTTCCTGATTCGAGGTGACAATTTTGGCAATTCATGCCATTGGTGATTTGCATCACGGAGCCTGCCGGTCCAAGGTATGCGGCAGTGTGCGCGACAAGTTTTTGTCCGTATCGAATTCTTCTTCCCGCTTCATCCTTAGGAATAAAATTTGAATCAGGAGGCGACCAGTCTGATTTTACTTTTGGTGCTTCTATGGTTTCAGCCAAAGAAGGATTGGTGTTGATCCATAATTCCGGAAAATTGATGACGATTAAGGCCACGCCGCAAAGAAGCAGTATCAGCCAGGTGGCTGAGACAATCATATTAATCCACTGGATCAGGCGGTGTTCAGGATTCATGTAACGGAAGAACAATTTAGGAAAGTGAAGTGATTTGTTACCACCCATCACTTAATTTTAAAAAACCTGTTGTATTCAGGGCTCGAAACCAATAAACCCATTACTTATGGAAACATATTACGATCCTCAGGACTTGAAAAAATTTGGAAGTATTGCAGAGTGGGAGGGTCGATTGGCCTCCAAATTCTTTGATTACTACGGAGAAGTCTTTAAGCCCGGCGAATTATCAGCCCGGGAAAAATCATTGATTGCATTGGCGGTAGCACATGCCTTGCAATGTCCATATTGCATTGATGCCTATACTCAGGATTCCATCGAAAGAGGTTCGACGGAGGGTCAGATGATGGAGGCTTTGCATGTGGCCGCATCGATCAGAGGGGGTGCTTCGCTAGTACATGGCGTGCAAATGATGAATAAGGCCAGAAAAATTTCTATGTAATTCGGTACATGGTCAAATCCTTGAAATTTCGAGATCATCCACTGGCCCAGCCAATTGAACAGATTTCAATTTTGGAACAATTGTGTTCAGGGCCGAATCCATTGCCACGATTTGAGGATCGACTTAAATCTGCAGGCTGCTCAGCCCTCACTTCCGGAACACCGGAGATACTTCAGGTTAACATCGGTTATCAATGCAATCAAACGTGTGCCCACTGTCATGTTGATGCAGGTCCTGACCGTCGCGAGCGCATGACCGAAGAAACCATGAATGAATGTCTGGCTGTTTTGAAGAAGCATTCGTTTACGACTTTGGATATAACCGGCGGCGCGCCTGAGATGCATAGTCACTTTAAGTGGTTTGTAGCAGAGGCTCGTAAGACATCCGTAAAAGAAATTATAGTCAGGTCTAATCTGACCATCCTAGTTTCTAATCCGGTTTACTATGATTTACCGGAATTTTTCTCAGAAAACACCATTCGTGTTTGTTCGTCTTTACCTTTCTACCAGGCTTCGCGAACAGATCGACAACGCGGTGAAGGCGTTTTTGAAAAATCTATACGTGCCTTGAAGATGTTAAATGCGGTTGGGTATGGGAAACCAACAACCGGTCTTCAGCTTGATCTTATTTACAATCCATCCGGCGCCTTTCTTC
>JBMSPY010000061.1:0-9394 GCA_049423005.1 Cyclobacteriaceae bacterium | reverse complement strand
CGAGAATCTGGCCGAGCACTTTGTGGCCGAGGTACAGTATACTGAGGCTAAGTTCTTTTATGGCTTTCAAATAGCCATTGAGAACATTCACTCAGAAACGTACTCCCTGCTGATCGATACCTACGTAAAGGATCCCAAAGAGAAAGACCGCCTTTTTCATGCCATTGAAACCATGGATTGCGTTAAAAAGAAGGCCGATTGGGCGCTTCGCTGGATCAATCAGGGTTCATTCCAGGAGCGTTTGATTGCCTTTGCGGCTGTTGAGGGGATCTTCTTTTCTGGATCATTCTGCTCTATCTACTGGCTTAAGAAGCGTGGTTTAATGCCTGGCTTGAGCTTTTCGAATGAACTTATTTCCAGAGATGAAGGACTCCATTGCGATTTCGCTTGTCACCTGTATACCAAGCACGTGGTAAATAAATTACCGGCCGATCGCATCATCGAAATCATTAAAGATGCCGTAGCTATTGAACAGGAGTTTGTTACCGACTCACTGCCTGTAAACTTAATAGGAATGAACTCCCAACTCATGTGTCAGTACATTGAGTTTGTAGCAGATCGTCTGCTCAATGAGCTGGTAGGACAAAAAATATACAATTCCACCAACCCGTTTGATTTCATGGAAATGATTTCTCTCAGGGGTAAAACCAACTTTTTTGAGCGCCGCGTGGGTGAATATCAGAAAGCCGGTGTGCTCAACAACAACGGGGAAAAAGAAGCGGCCCAAAAGTTTTCACTCAACGAAGATTTTTAATACCTTCATTTTCCATTTTTTAAACTGAAGAACCACTAAAACAACCCTTTTTTTAAATGCTAGTCGTCAAGAGAGACGGTCATCGAGAATCCGTCAAATTTGATAAAATCACCGCCCGAATTGAGAAACTCTGCTACGGCCTTGAGCCGAAGTATGTGAATCCAGTGGAGGTTGCCATGAAGGTCATTAATGGCCTTTATGATGGTGTTACCACACAGGAGCTCGATACGTTAGCCGCAGAGGTAGCTGCCACTATGGCTACCCGCCATCCGGATTATTCCAGACTGGCGGCACGTATCGCCATCTCCAATCTTCACAAGCTGACCAGCAAGTCTTTTTCCAGCACGATGAAAAGACTTTACCAGCATGTGGACTCCAAGACCGGCCAAAATGCGCCGATGATTTCGAAGGAAACCTGGAAAATCATTCATGAACATGCGGCCGAGCTCGATGAGGCCATTATTTATGACCGTGATTTTGGATACGACTATTTCGGATTCAAAACTCTTGAGAAATCCTACCTGATGCGCCTGGACGGCAAAGTGGTTGAACGTCCTCAGCATATGATCATGCGGGTAGCTGTAGGTATTCACGGTGAAGATATTCCAGCTGCGATTGAAACCTACAATCTGATGTCAGAGAAGTGGTTCACGCACGCTACCCCTACCCTCTTTAACGCGGGCACTCCGAAGCCTCAGTTATCCAGCTGTTTCCTGCTGACCATGAAGGACGACAGCATTGATGGCATTTACGATACACTCAAGCAGTGTGCTAAAATTTCTCAATCTGCCGGCGGAATTGGCTTAAGCATTCACAATGTCCGCGCTAAAGGTTCCTACATCAAAGGCACTGGCGGAACATCCAATGGTATCGTTCCTATGCTGCGCAACTTTGACATGACCGCACGTTATGTGGATCAGGGCGGAGGAAAGCGCAAAGGAAGCTTTGCCATGTACCTGGAGCCTTGGCATGCCGACATCTTTGATTTCCTCGAACTGAAAAAGAACCATGGAAAAGAAGAGATGCGCGCCCGCGATTTATTCTATGCGTTGTGGATCCCGGATCTGTTTATGCAACGCGTAGAGAACAACGAAATGTGGTCTCTCTTCTGCCCCAACGAAGCACCTGGCCTGGCCGATGTTTGGGGAGAGGACTTTGAGCGCCTCTACGAGAAATACGAAAAAGAAGGAAAATTCCGTCGTCAGATCAAAGCACAGGATTTGTGGTTTGAGGTTCTCGAGGCTCAGATTGAAACCGGAACGCCATACATGCTCTACAAAGACGCGGCCAACCGTAAGAGCAATCAAAAGAATTTAGGCACCATCCGTTCAAGCAACCTGTGCACGGAAATTCTGGAATACACCTCAGCAGACGAAGTTGCGGTGTGTAATTTGGCTTCTATTGCATTGCCTAAGTTCGTTACCGAAGAAGGAAAGTTTGATCACCAGCGTCTCTACGAGATTACTAAGGTGGTTACTAAGAACCTCAACAAGGTTATTGACATCAATTATTATCCAGTCATCGAAGCGCAGAACTCCAACATGCGCCACCGCCCGATTGGTATCGGTGTACAAGGACTCGCTGATGTCTTCATTATGTTGAAGATGCCGTTTGATTCACCGGAGGCCCGTGTGCTTAATGCTGAGATTCACGAGACCATCTATTTCGGTGCCATGGAATCTTCTATGGAGTTGGCTAAGGTTAATGGTCCTTATGAAACCTTCAAAGGATCACCCGTTTCAAAAGGAATTTTCCAGTTTGACATGTGGGGCGTAAACCCTTCCGAGCGTTGGAATTGGATTCAATTGAAGCAGGATGTTAAGCAGTACGGTGTTCGCAACTCGCTGTTACTGGCGCCGATGCCGACCGCTTCTACTTCACAGATTCTGGGCAACAACGAATGTTTTGAGCCATACACCTCTAATCTTTATACCCGCCGAACTCTTTCCGGAGACTTCATTCTGGTGAATAAACATCTGATGAAGGATTTGATGGCGGAAGGATTATGGAACGAGAGTATGCGTCAGAAGTTGATCGCATCAAACGGATCCATACAAAACATTCAGGAAATTCCTCAGAACCTTAAGGATATCTATAAAACGGTTTGGGAAATTTCTCAGAAAGCCATCATCGATATGGCGGCCGATCGTGGAGCCTTCATCTGCCAGAGTCAGAGTCTGAACATTCACATCAAGGATCCTAATTTCGGCAAGCTCACCTCCATGCATTTCTATGCGTGGAAGAAGGGATTAAAGACAGGAATGTATTACCTGCGTTCCACTGCGGCAGCTGATGCCATCAAGTTTACTTTGGACAAGTCGGCCATTCAACAGCCTGAACAAAAAGAGGTTGCTCAAGAAGTTGGAGCACCTCAGCAACAGGCGCAACAAGTAATGGATTATGACCAAAAGCGTTCCGATATGGCGTGCTCGTTGGATAATCCAGAGGCTTGCGAAGCTTGCGGCAGTTAAAAAAAACCAATCCTTTAAATGCAAAACGCCAGAGAATAATCTCTGGCGTTTTTTATTTAGGCGCCTAAAAGAAAAACGACCTATTCTTTCTTCTCTTTTGATTCTTTTGAGGCTCTCGGCTTTTTAATTTTTATGGTCAGTTGTTCTGACTTTCCATCGTGATCTGCAAGGATTACAGAGCCCTCTTCGATTTCGCCTTTGAGAATTTCTTCTGCAACCGGATCCTCCAGATATCTCTGGATAGCCCGATTCAGCGGGCGGGCTCCGAACTGAGGATCGTAGCCTTTTTCGCTTAGAAAGTCTTTGGCTTTTTCCGTGAGTTCAACCTGGTAACCCAGTGCATTAATTCTGGAGAATACCTTACCAAGAGTAATGTCGATGATTTTGTGGATGTGCTCCCGCTGAAGTGAATTGAAGATGATGACATCGTCGATTCTATTGAGGAACTCCGGAGAAAATGCTCGCTTCAGAGCAGTTTGAATGGTGGACTTCATCACCTCATCTTCATTCTGTCGTGCACGGGAGGCAAAACCAATACCGGCACCAAAATCCTTAAGATCACGAACACCAATATTAGACGTCATGATGATGATGGTATTTCTGAAATCTACCCGACGACCAAGACCATCGGTTAGGATACCATCGTCCAGGACCTGCAACAAGATGTTGAATACATCCGGATGGGCTTTTTCAATTTCATCCAGAAGAACAACGCTGTAAGGTTTACGGCGAACTTTTTCTGTCAATTGACCACCTTCCTCATAACCAACATAACCGGGAGGTGCACCTACGAGTCGGGACACGGAGAATTTCTCCATGTATTCACTCATATCGATCCGCACCAGGGAATCCTCCTTGTCGAAGAGATACTGTGCCAAAACCTTGGCTAATTCAGTCTTACCTACTCCGGTCGGGCCGAGAAAAATAAACGAACCAATCGGACGCTTAGGGTCTTTCAATCCTACGCGGGTGCGCTGAATAGCTCTAGTGAGCTTTTTAATGGCCTCATCTTGTCCAATGACTTTTCCGGACAGTTCTTCGGACATACCCAAAAGCTTATTACTTTCTTTCTGGGCAATACGTTTGGTGGGGATTCCGGTCATCATGGCGATAACATCAGCCACATTATCCTCATCTACCGTATACTTTTCGGTCCGGGTTTTCTCTTCCCAGCGGGTTTTAGCAATATCGAGCTGCTCAATAAGCTTCTTTTCCTTGTCGCGTAGCTGAGCCGCTTCCTCATACTTTTGGCTGCGGACGACCTTATTTTTTTCCTTTTTGATATCCTCAATAGCTTCTTCAAGCTTCAGAATCTCTTCAGGAACGTGGATGTTATTGATGTGCACACGGGCACCGGCTTCATCAAGCACATCAATGGCCTTATCCGGCAAGAAGCGATCACTGATGTAGCGATCGGAAAGCTTAACACAGGCAGCCAGGGCCTCCGGCGTATACACCACATGGTGATGTTCTTCGTATTTTTCCTTGATGTTGGTCAGAATCTGAAGCGTTTCCTCTGGAGTGGTGGAATCAACCATAACCATTTGGAATCGACGGGCCAGAGCGCCATCTTTTTCGATATACTGACGGTATTCATCTAGTGTGGTGGCGCCGATGCATTGGATTTCCCCACGGGCCAATGCAGGTTTAAACATATTTGAAGCGTCGAGGGATCCACTAGCCCCGCCGGCACCTACGATGGTATGAATTTCATCGATGAACAGGATTACATCTTGTGATTTTTCGAGCTCATTCATAACAGCCTTCATTCGT
The DNA here is from genome assembly GCA_049423005.1 of Cyclobacteriaceae bacterium. GTDB lineage: Bacteria > Bacteroidota > Bacteroidia > Cytophagales > Cyclobacteriaceae > ELB16-189. The sequence continues at coordinate 4,396 of JBMSPY010000061.1, read as the reverse complement.
TCTTCAAACTGGCCGCGGTACTTAGTTCCGGCAACCAAAGAAGCCAGATCAAGTGTTACCACACGTTTTCCGAAAAGAACTCTGGAAACTTTTTTCTGAATGATGCGAAGGGCCAGACCTTCCGCAATAGCTGTTTTACCTACACCAGGCTCACCGATGAGGATGGGATTATTCTTTTTACGACGACTTAGAATCTGAGCTACCCGCTCGATTTCTTTTTCTCTTCCAACGATCGGGTCTAGCTTACCGTCTTCACCAAGTTTGGTAAGATCTCTTCCAAAGTTATCAAGAACAGGGGTGCGTGATTTCTCAGCACCTCGCTTCTCGGATTTTGAAGATGAGCTGCCAGGCCCGGAAAACATTTTTCCGGAGTCTTCGTCACCATCATCAGTATCTGAGGATGCGGAAGGCTGGTCAGTCTGATACTCCAGCATCTCCCGAACCGTTTGGTAGGAGACCTCAAATTTGTTCAAAATCTGAGTGGCCAGATTATCCGGATCACGCAGAATGGATAAAAGAAGGTGTTCTGTACCAATGAGTTGGGCCTTAAAAGCCTTTGCTTCGAGATAGGTAATCTTCAGAACTTTTTCAGAAGCTTTTGTGAGTGGAATATTGGCTAGGCTTTTCACATCCTGATTACCGGTAGTTCTGGAAATATTTTCAATTTCCGTTTTCAGTGTGTCGAGTTGCACTCCAAGCTTTTTTAATAAGCTCATAGCGACACCTTCGCCTTCACGAATCATTCCCAATAAAAGATGTTCTGTTCCAATGTAGTTGTGGCCCAATCGAAGCGCCTCTTCCCTACTCAACGATATCACTTCCTTAACTCGATTCGAAAACTTTGCTTCCATAGATTTTCAGGGCGGTTAATTGCAGTAAAAGTACTTTATTTCAAGGTAAAAACATTCTACCTGTATCCTTGGTTCCCGGGAAGACTGATCTTTATTATTTATTGTTTAAACGTTCAAATCCCATAGTCGACCTCTGTAAAATTCCAGAAGCCTCCGGACCGGTACAAAATACCAGATCAAGTACACTCATGTTCTCTGCAAATGCATTGCCAAAAACCTGGCGGTACGGAATAGGCTGGAGGTAAGGCCGTTTTTCAAAGGAAACTTTAGACTCCAAATGGTCTCTGAGGTCGATTCCTTCAAAATTTTCAATAAAACTGACTGAGAGCTTAACCTTTTTATTCCAACCAAGCCAATTGAGACAAATTGACAGAATGTTTTGATTGATCTGATGTAGACTGGTTTCGGGGCCCAGAATTAATTTTTTCAATTCATCGGAATAGTACTCAAAAAAGGGAGCGTTGCGGTAGGCCGATTCTATGGTTCTCCAATGGTTTAACCGCCATCGGGTATTTTCGGCGGTGATCACTTCGTGGAGAGGTGTTCGATTTCCTTTATGAGTTACCGGAACAATGAGCATAAGCGGACCGTTAGCTGAAGCAACAATTGATCGACTGCGCCACGATTGTTTCACAAAATGACTATGGACATCCAGCACAATCTCAGCATAAGGAAAAATAGCAGCAAAGAATTCCAGGTTAGGTAAATAATGAGGCTCAATGAGTACGGAAGTTCCAGCTTTAGAAAGAGTATCCTTTGAATTCATCAGAACAAAGTTCAGCTATTGAGGATTGAGATAAAAGCTTCTGTTTTTGGAGTGAGAGGGAAGTAACTCGGTTTTTCTATTTTTGAGGTTCAAAAAATGAAAAAAGAGGTTTCAATGACCAAGCTCGCCGTTTTTCTGGTAGCCTCCACACTTACCATCACATTTACCTTTTACTTCTATCAGGTTTTTTTTACCCCCAATGTGCTGGTTGACAAAACGGACAGGCTGGTGGTGATCAAATCTGGAACCAACTTCAGGGACCTTCGGAGGCAACTGGCTGAAGAAGGGGTTATTAATGACATGGTTTCATTCAGCTTTGTTGCGCGCATCATGAACTACGATCGAGCGATCAGGCCTGGTCGTTTTTTGCTCCGCGGTAATATGTCGAACCGGGAGGCGGTGGTAGCCTTAAGAAACGGCCGAAGAGAGGCCGTGAAGGTAACCTTCAGTCATGTCCGGTTGCTGAGCGAACTCAGTGAGAAAATAACAACCAATGTTGGCATATCACCTGATGAATTCCTGGATGCCACTTATCGGTTTGCCGAAAAAGATACCGTACACGGTTTCACGAAGGAAAATATTTTATGCTTATTTATTCCGAATACATACGAAGTCTATTTTAATCTTACCCCAGAAGATTTAGTAGAGAAGATGTATCGGGAATACCGGTCTTTTTGGAATGAGGACCGCATGGCCAAAGCGAAGGCGCTTGGGCTTACTCCAATTGAGGTATCCATTTTAGCTTCCATTGTTCAGGCGGAAACAGTAAAGGCGGATGAAGCACCGGTTATTGCTGGTCTATATTTAAATCGTCTGAAAAAGGGGATTGCACTTCAGGCAGATCCAACCTTGGTTTATGCTGCAGGTGACTTTACCATCAAACGTGTTTTAAACGTTCATAAGGAAATCGACTCACCCTACAATACGTACAAATATCCTGGATTACCGCCCGGCCCCATCAACATGCCCTACATTCAATCTATTGATGCCGTGCTCAACCATCAGCAGCATGATTATTATTACATGTGTGCCAAAGAGGACTTTTCGGGTTACCATAATTTCGCACGGGATCTTTCGGCACATCAAATCAATGCTCGTCGTTATCAAAGGGCGCTGACCGCTGAACTGAAAAAAGCTCAACAAAAGCCTTAAGTGGGGAATGTATACTTCTGAACATTTTCTCAGAGCACGTTACGGTGAAACAGACCAGATGGGATTTGTGTATTACGGCAATTATGCCTCGTGGTATGAAGTCTGCAGAGTGGAAAGTTTGCGACAATTGGGAATGACCTACCGGGAAATGGAGGCTATGGGCGTGATGATGCCTGTACTTGAAAACCATTCCAAATTTTTGTCGCCTGCTAAATACGATGAACTCCTGAAAATCGTAACCACCATCCGTGAAAAGCCCGGAGTACGGATTCGTTTTTTTTACAACATCTACAATGAGGATGGAAAGTTGATTCATGAGGGAGAAACACTTTTAGCCTTTGTGGATATAAAAAGCGGGAAGCCGTGCCGTCCACCGGTAAGATTCATGGATTGTCTTGAACCATTTTTCAAATGAAGATCAGTAAGAGGAGAAAACTCTTGAAGAACCCTTTGTTTGCAAGGTTCAGAGATGGCCTAAAAAATATTCGGTTTTCCCATCAAGGCTCCGTGTCCTTATATCAATTCGGTTCGCGTTTCATAGATAATTTTCAGCGACATGAAGTCTTTGAACGATCCAATGCTGTAGCCTACAATCTTATACTAGCCATTTTTCCGGCAATTATTTTTCTATTTACGCTGACCCCTTACATCACTCTTTTGTTCCCCAGTCTAAATCAGGATAGCATCATGGAGTTTTTGTCAACCATGTTGCCGAAAAATATGTATGAGACCATAGCGGAAACGGTACTCGATATTGTCAGTAACCAGCGCGGTGGATTGCTGACATTTGGTTTTGCAGCTGCCTTGTTTCTGGCTACCAACGGCATGACGGCACTCATCCATGCTTTTAATGCGTGTTATAAGACAACGGAATCAAGAAGTGCCTGGCGTGTACGGCTCACCGCAACTTCCCTCACCTTAATACTGGCACTGGTTCTGTTACTTACAGTCATCATGGTTATCGTTGGTCAAATTGTGCTGGACTACTTAAGTGCCAACCTGAGAGCATTCAGCTATATGGAGGTAGATGAGTTTACCCTGACTATGTTCCAATTGATGCGCCTGTTTATTGTTTTTATCGGATTTTTTCTGGCTATATCGTGCATCTACTACTTCGGGCCCTCCGTTCATTACAATTGGAATTTTTTTTCCACCGGTTCACTGTTGGCCACGCTCGCTTCGATGGGGGTATCTTACGGCTTCTCAGCCTACGTGACCAGTATTGGAAGTTACAACAAGCTGTACGGGTCGATTGGCGTTCTCATTGCTCTGATGGTCTGGATTCCGCTTTTATCGGTTGTTTTGCTTGGTGGTTACGAAATCAATTCGACTTTGCACCAGCTTCGGTACCGCACCAATAAGGGGAGCAAAAAAATTTAATTTTTTGGGGCGTAATCCTCAATTTTGCCGTTATCCAATTTTATGACAGATCGTGATATCCTGAGCGCTTTATCCACTGTGATTGAGCCAGACCTGAAAAAAGACCTGGTCAGTCTGAATATGATCAGGGATTTGAGCCTGGAGGGTAAAAAGATTTCGTTCACGGTCATGCTCACCACGCCGGCGTGTCCGCTAAAGGAAAAAATCAGGAAAGACTGTATCGACGCAATTGTTGGTGCTTTAGGAA
>JBMSPY010000060.1:0-9526 GCA_049423005.1 Cyclobacteriaceae bacterium | reverse complement strand
TCCGGCTCCTTGATGTGGTCGTTGTACGAGCAGTATTTTTAGCGGAAATTGTTCATCATAAGTTTTCGTAAATGACCCGTTTCATCCATTTTCTGGCAGTAGTGGTTTTTATCCTGTTGACGACTAGCGGGCTTTCGGCCCAGCGGACGCCAGTTCTACCTCAGATTGATCTTCCGCACAGCTATTATTTCCGTGAAATGTATTTGCCTCAACTCACGTCTGGTCCTTCCTCAGCCGATTGGACGGCCGATGGATTGGCATTGGTTTTTTCAATGGGTGGAAGTCTTTGGATTCAACAGGTCAATTCTGAATACGCCGAGCAGCTCACTGATGGAGAGGGGTACGATTATCAGCCGGATGTCTCGCCGGATGGTCGAAGAGTTGTTTTTGTACGCTACACTGGTCAGGCGATGGAGTTAATGTTATTTGATATTGAATCGCGAAGGACTATTTCCTTGACTACGGATAAGTTTGTAAATGTAGAGCCCCGTTGGTCTCCAGATGGTTCCTCATTGGCTTTTGTTTCTACACGCGGAACCGGACATTTTCTTTTATATCGGGCCCAGATTACTGGGGATAAGCTTCAGGAGATCACCTGTTTGACTCCTGACCGTAAGAGTGACATAAAGCGTTACTATTACTCCGCTTGGGATCATGCGCTACATCCTTCCTGGGCGCCAGACGGTAAAGAAATTATTTTTGTTTCTAACCGTGAGGTGGCGCATGGCACCGGTAATCTCGTTAAAATGGATTTGGCTACTGGTAACTTGACGACTCTTCAAAAGGAGGAGACCAATTGGCGTGTCTTCCCCGATGTGTCACCAGATGGTTCACGAATCATTTATGGAAGTTATGCGGGTCGTAACTTTCATCAGTTGTGGACTGTCCCAGTCGGAGGGGGGTATCCGTTTGCCTTTACTACAGGAGATTTTGATAATACGTTTCCGCGTTGGTCACCTGATGGAAAATCAATTGTGTTTGTTTCCAATCGTGAAGGAAATCTTTCGTTATGGATTCTTGATGTATTTCAGGGAACGCAAAGAAGGGTTCGTACGTCTCAAATGACTTATCTGAAGCCTCGGCAAACTCTTCGACTGGAAGTCCGGAACGAACAAGGCGAACGTGTACCTGCCCGTGTGAGCATTACTGACAGTCGTGGAAAATTTCATGCTCCGAATCTGGATTGGATTCATGCAGATGACGCCATTTTCGCAGCTCATCATAAATTCGAACAGCATTATTTTTATTCGAATGGTGCATCGGCTTTACAAGTTCCTTCGGATAAGCTGCTTATTACTGTTTCGAAAGGACCTCGGTATGAACTATTCAAAGTGAATGTTGACGCCTCTAAGCCACTGAATGATAAAATATCAGTTGTATTGAAATCATTTACCTACCCGGTTGGATTTGATGCCTGGCAGTCGGCAGATCTTCACGTGCACATGAATTATGGTGGCAATTATCTTAATAATCCACAACAATTATTGCGTCAGGCCTCGGCGGAAGATGTTCAGTTTGTGTTTAATCTGATCGTGAATAAAGAACAACGGGTACCGGATAGTTCTTTGTTTACACCTGAGACTGTTGCGTCTTCTTCCGGAGATGCCGTATTGTTGTATGGAGAGGAATTTCATACCAGTTTTTGGGGTCATATGGGGCTTTTGGGTTTAACTAAAAACCTGATCACCCCTGTTTATTCAGCATATCCTCAAACCTCTGCCGCCAGTCTTTTTCCGGATAATAACTGGGTGGCACGAAAGACGCGCGATCAACAAGGTCTTGTTGGTTATGTTCATCCGTTTGAGGTAGCCGAAGTTACTCCGACGCCTGCCTCGGGATTAACGAATCAAGTTCCGGTTACAGCAGCGTTGGGTTTGGTTGATTATTATGAAGTCATCGGTTTTGCCGATCACCGTGCTTCTGAAACAGTCTGGCATCAGTTACTCAATTGTGGTTTGCGTATACCGGCTGGTGCGGGAACTGATCTCATGGGTAATTACAGCAGTTTGAGAGGTCCACTTGGTTTGAATCGGGTAATGGTACAAGGCAGTGGAGCTCCAGATAAGGTTTCATTCCTTGAAAAGCTTAAGGCTGGTAAGTCCATAGTAACAAATGGTCCTGTAATTGGATTTTCAGTCAATGGAAAATTACCTGGTGATCGGATAAATATTTCACCATCCGGCGAAACATTGAATTATTCAGCCTTTCTTCGAAGTCCAGTACCTCTTGAATTTTTGGAGGTTATCTGGAATGGAAAGGTGGTGGCTACGCACACACTTCTGGATAGCAAGCGCTTTGCGGATGTGACGGGTAAGATCAAAGTAAAAGGTCCGGGTTGGATCGTACTTCGGGCCGGCAGTCGAACTCCGCATCCGGATTTAATGGATTTGTATCCATTCGCAACCACCAATCCCGTGTATGTTGAAACGCCCGACCAAACGCATTTCCGTTCTGCTGAGGCAGCTGCCTGGTTTATGCCGTGGGTGACGGGAATCAAAAAGGTGGTTATGGAGTCAACCTCATTCCGAACGGAAATTGAGCGTAAAGAAATTATGGATCAGGTGGAAGAGGCGATCGGATTCTATGAAGGAATAGCTGGTAAGACTTCTAGTAAAAATAAATGACTATGCCCAGGTTGTTGATTTTATCGCTATTGACGCTATGTGTGCTGCATGGAAATGCCCAGGAAGATCATCCGCTAAACATCATTCGTGAAGTCGTAAAAATTCCGATGCGTGATGGTGTTAGTCTGGGTGCGATCGTATACCGGCCTGCTATGGATGGAAAATATCCTGTCCTGGTTTACCGTACTCCTTATGGTGCTGAGGATTATGACCGCGATAGTCCATTTCCACGAAAAGCCGCTAAGCAAGGTTATGCCGTTTTTATAGTGGATGTTCGGGGACGTTTTTTAAGTGAAGGAAATTTTGAGGCATACCGAAATGAAAAAAAGGATGGGTACGATGTTATTGAATGGTGTGCAGCACAACCGTATGCCAACGGCAAGGTTGGAACGTATGGAGGCTCTTATCCAGGGATTGTTCAATGGCTCGCGATGTCGGAGGTCCCAATCCATCTAACTGCCGCAGCACCGGAAATGACACCGATTGGTAGTCATCATTTTATGTACTACGGAGGTGCTTTTTCCCATCCCTGGCTAGACTGGTTTATGCCTTATATTTTTGGTGATAAACGTAGGCGCGCTGGAGATCTGTCAGGTCCATGGACGGATGAAGAATCAACAAAGCAATGGATGCAGATGGATCGAAAGAGCTTTTATCAGTTTCGTCCATTGGATCAGTTGCCTATTTTAAAAACATATGCGCCGGAATATTACGAGTGGTTGCATCATCCGGATTCCTCATCCTGGTGGAATTTTCTGAATACTGGCTCGGATTTTAAAAAGTTTACAGCTCCAGTTTTTCTGGAAAGTGGTTGGTATGATGCGGCTTATGGACCAAAAGGAGCAACGGAGGCTTTTAATAAGATGCTCCAGGAATCTCCTTCAGCGCAGGCTCGACAAAATACTATTTTGATGCTTGGCCCCTGGAATCACACCTCGTTAAACGTCTTTAAAACTCGTTTCGGTGAAATGGATTTTGGGCCTAATGCGGGTCTAGACTATGATGCAGAGTTGTTAAAATGGTTCGACTCTCAACTCAAGGAATTTGCTCTCGGTCAGTCGCTTCCTAAGGTTAACATCTTTGTGATGGGAGCAAATAAATGGCGAAGTGAGCAGGAGTGGCCACTGAAACGTGCAGTTCAATCGAAATACTTTTTGGTCGGTAGTGGATCTGATCCAGGTAAAAAACTTGAAGGTTCTTTGATTGCCGAAGGCGTTGAGTTAATAAATAAGTTTACAGCTGATCGATTTATTTTTGATCCATCGGATCCTGTTTGGGATAAATCGTATGAAAAATCCTATCCATACGATCACCGTAAGATTGAAGAGCGATCTGATGTTCTGGTCTTTACATCTGCTCCACTTACTGAAGATGTTGAGGTAACCGGTGAGGTATCGGTCGAATTATTTGTCAGTTCTGATGCTAAAGACACCGACTTTTCCATAACCCTTTGCGATGTTCATCCGGATGGGAAGTCAATCAATGTACATGGATTGGATGCTGGCTATCTACGAATGCGGTATCGGGAAGGATTGGATCACCAGGTGTTGATGAGACCAAATGAGATTTATAAAATTAAAATCGGTGATGTGTTCACGTCTAATCTTTTTAAAAAAGGTCACCGAATACGACTTACTGTTTCATCCAGCATAGCACCGCACTACGATGTAAATCCTAATACAGGAACTGAGATCGCATCGGAGACTACTCTTAAACCGGCAGTTAATGTGGTTTGGACCGGCAAAAAATATCCTTCAGTGCTTTATTTGCCTGTTATTCCCCTTCAGAAGAAGTGACCCAATACCACATAACCTAGGGTTGTTAAACTCACTACCAGTGCGGTATAGGGCAGCTGAGTGATCCCATGAGTCATGGTAGGAATGTTTGTTGAAGAGGCTGTGAGAATCGTGCTATCGCTGTAAAAGGCTGCATTGGAACCAAAGGCACCGGCGCCAACGACAACGCTGATGGCCATCCAGATGTTGGCATCCAATGATTGAGCCAGAGGAATGATGATCGGGATTGCGATCACATACAAATCCCAGGATGATCCTGTCAGGAATGCTATTATGGCTAATGTCAAAAACGCTACAGCTGGAAAAAATTCTTTACTCATCAGTGGTGAAACGCTCGCTATAACATATTCAACCAGATGCAAATCATCATTTACCAACTTTAAGGTGAAAGCCAGAATGACTAAAATAATTGGAAAGAGAATGGTGTTGAATCCGCCTAGTATGGCATCGGAGAGTTGACGAAGTGTTAAGGCGCGGGTGAAGGAAAAGTATACAAAAGTGAAAAAATTGGCAATTAGCGCTCCTTTCAAGGCATCAAAATCAAAGTAGATGGTTGTGGCCATTAAAACAGCCAGGGGAAGTAAGAAGTATGAAATTTTACCACTTACATTTTCAAGGTCTTCCTCCGGTGGTGTACTACCTGCAGCATCCGGTGGTATCGTTTGACCGCTGCTGGCACGGGATTCAGCTTGTCGCATTTTCCAAAAAGCCGGTAAGATTCCAATCGCCACCAATAGTGCAATAGAGATTCCTATAAATCCGAAGATCATGTACGGGATGGATTGTAGGTAGGTCTGCATGCCTTGGCCCTCTTTTGCGATTCCATTTTGTTCAAGAATTCGGCTGATGAAAATGGACCAGGTCGAAATGGGCAATAAAATACACAATGGGGCAGAAGTGGCATGAACCAGATAGGCCAGCATTTCCCTGCTGATACGGAATCGGTCGGTAACTTTTTTCATGGCTGCACCCAATGCCAGAGAGTGCAGGTAATCATCAATAAACAATAACAGTCCCAATAGCCACGTAGAAACCATAGCTGACTTTCGGCTATTCACACTTTTCAGTAATCGATTGCTGAAGGCAATGGTTCCGCCTGAACGAATCATCATGGTAATCAGCGATCCATAAAGCATACAAACTAAAATGACCCAACCGCTGTTGGAGTCGGTAAGCGATGTGGTTAGGTGCTCAATAAATTTATCCAGGAATCCAGAGCCATAGGCTATCATGCATCCTACCAGAATTCCAACTACCAGTGGTTCAAAAGAGGATCGTGTGATCACCGCCAGGGCAATCACCACCAGCACGGGTACGATGGTTAATAATCCGTAATCCATATCAGAGTCCGCCGAGGCTGACCAATTTTTTCATTTGGTATTCTTCTAGTCCTTCATTTCCACTTTCGTAGCCAAGTCCACTTCCTTTCCATCCGCCAAATGGTGCTTCGAGTGCTTGTGGATACCATTCGTTAATGCCAACTAATCCAAATTCAATTTGTTCGGATACTAATGTGGCCGTTTTTAAATCATTAGTCCAGATGTAGGAAGCGAGGCCGTATTCTGTGGCGTTAGCTAAGGTCACGGCCTGTTCCATGGAAGAGAACGTAGTTATGGGCATTACTGGACCGAATAACTCCTGATGGAAAACGGGATTATCTGGTGTCACGCCTGAAAGTAATGTTGGCTGAAAGAAATATCCTTTACTGGATCCACGCTTACCGCCTGTAATGGGAGTTGCTCCAGCGGCCAGACTGGACTGTACAATCGATTCAATACTATCGCGTTGACGTGTATTGATCATAGGTCCCATTTCAGTCTGTGGATCCAATCCGTTTCCAACACGAATGGAATTCATCTTGGAAGCTGCCGCTTCAGTAAAGGTGGTCGCGATGGATTCATGGACCAGAAAGCGTTGAGGCGCAATACAGACTTGACCTGCATTACGCAATTTGGCTACCACTGACTCCTCAGCAACTTTTTTAACATCTACGTCAGGAAAAATTATGACCGGTGCATTTCCGCCCAGTTCGAGAGAAAGACGAGTATTGGTCTTCGACGCGCCATCCATTAAAATTTTTCCAACGCGGGTGCTGCCGGTAAAACTAATCTTTCGGACAGCGGGGTGCTCAAGCATAGCCTGACCGATTCGGTCAGCTGCACCATTCACCAGATTAAAGGCACCATCGGGTATTCCAGCCTCTTGCAGACATTCGGCCAAAAGCATAGCTGTAAGCGGAGTGTATTCACTCGCCTTGGCCACTACCGCACATCCGGCGCCAAGGGCCGCTGACCAGCATCTCGCCGGATTGTACGCCGGAAAATTCCAGGCGGTAATGGCTCCGACTATGCCGATCGGTTGGTGGATAACGCTCATACGTTTATTGTTCCGTGCTGCCGGTATCACTTTTCCGTAAGAACGTTTTCCTTCCTCAGCATACCATTCGAAATAATTGGCAGCCACTCGCCACTCACCAACAGCCTCAGCAATTGGTTTACCGCTTTCCATCACCGTGTATTTAGCAAAATCTTCCAATCGGTTGTGCATGAGCGTGCTGGCTCGCTTAAGGATTACCGCCCGATCAAATGGATTGGTACGACTCCATATTTTAAATCCCTCTAATGCTGCATCTATTGCGGCAACGGCATCTTTTTCATCACCAAATGGCACGGTTGTAATGGTTTCTTCGGTAGCAGGATTTTTTACTTCCCACGTGTGGCCGTTCCGGGCATCCACCCATTTTCCGTTGATCAGTTGCTTAAAAGGATGGTTCATATTCGTTTAGGATGTTATTACTTCGGTACCGTTCACAAAAGTTTGAGTGATTTGGATTTCAGGCATTTCCTCTGCCGTAACCTTACGTGGGTCACGATCAACAACTATGAAATCTGCAAATTTTCCAGCTGTGATTGAACCCTTTACATCTTCTGTTCCTTCCGCATAGGCGCCGCCCATGGTGTAGGCATAAATGGCTTGCTCAATGGTGATGCTTTCTTCAGGTGATATGCAATGGCCTCCGGCTGTTTTACGCGTCATGGCTACGGAAATATTTTTCCAGGGATTAAAATTTTTAACAACCGGTGCATCGGTAGAGAGTGCAAATCGAATATTATTTTTAATTAGGGTACGTATGGGGTAGCACCGATTGAGGTAATCCTCATCTAGTGCCGTTAGAAAATTCTCACCCAGCTCATCAAGAAATATGGTCTGTGGAACAGCGACCACCTCAAGTTCTGCTGTTCGCTTTAAGTCTACGTCCGTGGGTAATCCAAAATGTTCAATCCGGTTTCGAATGGGACCGAATAATTTATTGGTGTGCTCATACACATCCAGTACTTGCTGAATCGCCCGGTCACCAATTGCATGAATGCCCATGCGATATCCTTTTTCTCTAGCCACTGTAGCCAGTTCAAAAAACCGCTCTTTGCTTATACGCAATATGCCCTTATCGCTGGTGTTTTTGTAATTTCTACTTAAGGCGGCCGTTGCCCCGCTGAGCCCACCATCTGCGAAAAGTTTGGCCGTGGTAATTCGTTTCCATTCGTCAAAATAAATATCTGGTAGCGGATACGTTTTGTCGCCTCCGTCAGGCATCATCATTGGCATCAGGTTCAGACGGAGACCGAGTTCAGGTCCGGCTGTCAAGTTATAAGCATCCATCAATTCCGGATGTACTGCCGGATCGGTTATGCTGGTGATCCCATGTGAAAGCATTTTTTGTGCGCCATTGCGAATCATGGCTTGATAGTCCACTACATTGGTGCGTGGTAAATGTCGCGTGATCAGTCCCAACGCATTTTCAAACAATTGTCCGTTGAGCGCTCCATCCTGTTGGCCAAATCTTCCGCCATCCGGGCATGTTGTTGTCATGGACAAGCCGCAGGTCCGCATGGCAGCTGAATTCACGACAGCGATATGCGCGCAGGTTCTTAACAAATAAACGGGGTGATTTGGAGCAGCCTGATCAAGATCAAAGGCGATCGGCAATCGTTTTTCGGATAGAACCGATTCGTTGAATCCTCTGCCGATAATCCAGGCACCTTCAGGAGATTTTTTTGCTGCTTCTTTAACCTTATTTTGAATGAGCTCGATAGAACCTATTCCCCGCAGATCCAGAATAAATGAATCCAGCTGCCCAACTTTCCACAAATGAATATGGGCGTCATTAAATCCAGGTAGTACTACTTGCCGGTTAAGGTCCACCTTGGTTATTCCGCTGAGGTTAAAATCCTGGTCCTTTCCTACGGCAGTAATTTTACCGTAGTCTACAAGAAAAGACGAGGCTATGGGTTGTTTCGAGTCCTGCGTCAGGATGATTCCATTGCAATATAATGTTGCCATGGATTTAGCCGTGCACTCCGCGTTGAATGGCTCCCTCCAGCACATCGAGTCCTTCATGGCATTGTTCTTCTGTGATCACCAAAGGTGGGAGCAGTCGAATGCAATTGCTAAACAGACCTGCACGGATCAGTATGATACCCTTTGAAACAGCATCACGAATTATTTTTAGCGTTAAATCGGGGTCTGGTGTGCGGGTGGTTCGGTCTTTCACGAATTCTACGAGTCGCATAGGACCTAGTCCGCGAACATCACCAATAATCGGATACTTTTCCTTCCATTGGTTGAGACGCTCCTCCATTACTTTTCCTATTCGCTGTGCATGCTGCTGGAAGGCAGGAGTAGCCATCTCTCGGATTACCTCGAGTGCAGCCACACAGGTTACCGGTGAACCTCCATACGTTCCGCCCACTCCACCGAGATGTACGGAGTCCATGATCTCAGACTTTCCTATGGTAGCTGAAATCGGCAGACCTGCACCTAAAGATTTGGCGACGGTAATCATATCCGGAACAATCCCATAATGTTCGCAGGCGAAAAGTTTTCCTGTCCGCATAAATCCACTTTGGATTTCATCGCATATCATTACAGCACCACTTTCCGAACAGATGTTTCGAATCTCTTGCAAGAACCTCGCGGGCATTGGAATAAATCCACCCTCGCCTTGAACAGGCTCGATCAGGATAGCCGCCAGGTCGGACGGATCAACCTGACTGATCAGGGCATTACGTAAGTTTTGTATACAGTGGTCCAGATATTCCTCTTCTG
>JBMSPY010000059.1:0-9583 GCA_049423005.1 Cyclobacteriaceae bacterium | reverse complement strand
GAGCTCCTTGCTCTCCTTCTTTATTTTCTTGCTCTCCATCCGCATCAGGATTTCGGGTTGTAACTGCAGCCAAAGGCACCATGAGGATATTGGACTTGCGGTTGGTCAGGATTTCAACACTAGCGGTCATACCCGGACGGAATGGGTAACGAATTCCCTTTTTAATTAAGTCCTCATACGAGGAGCGCAGAATTAAAATACGAACCTCAAATTCGGTAATTGCATCAGCTGACAATTTTTCCTTTGCCGTGTTAGCAATATTGGTAACCAATCCCTTAAACTGTTTACTCTGATTCGCGTAAGAGTCCACATCAATCAAAACTGTATCTTTTAGGTGAACGCGAACGATATCGTTTTCATTTACGTTAACCCGTACCTCCATAGCATTGAGATCAGCAATACGTAGCATTTCTGTTCCCTGCATTTGTATGGTGCCCACAACGCGCTCTCCACGTTTTACATTAAGTTTGGAAACGGTGCCATTCATCGGTGCTACCACCAAGGTTTTGCGAACATTTTCCCTTGCTTCTTTTACGGCAGCCTCGGTACTTTTAACAATGTAACGCGCAGCCTCAAGAGATTGTTGAGCAGATGCCAGATCTGTTTTGGACACTTCATAATTTTGCCGAGCCAACTGCCAATCTGCTTCAGAAATTACTTTTTCATTCCAAAGTTTCTCCTGACGCTTAAAATCAGCTTCTGATCGGATGAACGTTGCCTTGGCACGAGAAAGTCCGGACTCAGCTGAGGATACATTGGCCCGCTGCTGGTTTAACGTTGCTTCTGAACGCTCCAGTTGACTTAACCAGGCATCGGGACGGATTTTGACCAAGGAAGTACCCAGGGTAACCGAATCACCATCCTCAACATTCAATTCAATAATCTCACCAGAAACTTCCGGAGCAATTTTAACTTCAACCACAGGCTGAACCGTGCCGGAGGCAGCAACTTTCTCAACGATATCTCCCTTAACAGATTTACCAAATTCAACTTCAATAACCTGTGACTTTCCAATCCAGCCTTGTTTACGGCCTACAATCAAAACGACGATAAGGACTACCAGGACGCCTATGATCCAGTAAATCTTTTTGTTCGAACCTTTTTTAGATGATCTTTCTTGTGCCATTTTTTTTCTATTGATGATTTACGGATTAGAATCCTATTGGTTTACCCTGATAAAAATCAAGAAGTTTTTTCCTGAATATGAAATTGAATTTAGCCCTTGCCAAATCGGAGCGCGCTTGCACCAGGTCTGTTTCCGCAATACGGAATTCAACATAGTTGCTGGCTCCGATTTCAAAACGTTGTTTGGTCATGCGGTAGGCTTCGTTTCGGGCATTCTCCTGCTTTAAAGAAGCAGTATAGGTTTTGGAAGCAGCTACTGCGTCATTGTAAGCCGTTTCAATGGATTGCCTCAACGTATTTTCTGACTCTTGTTGATTCACAGAAGCAATTTCTTTGGAAATAGCAGCACGCTGTACACCGGAACGAGTTTGCAAACCGTTGAATAACGGAATATTCAATTGCAGACTTAGCGTTTTAAAAATGTTATCGGATAGCTGATCTTTTACTTCGTAATTAGGAGAGATCACCTTAAATACCGGTTGATAAGCAAATACAGGAGTATTGGTGCCACCAACTACACCAAATGGTGTGGAGGATACCTCAAAGCCATCTACGGTTGTGCGCTGCGTATTGGAAATACTGGAGTAGTTGGTTTGAGCAGCTGCACTCAAACTTAATCGGGGATAAAATCCTCCTTTGGCTGATTTAAGTGCCAAATCGGCACTTTCGACACGCAACAATGCTGCTTTAATCTCAGGCATTGTTTGTAAGGCCACAGAATAAATTTGCTCTGGAGAATTATCCAAAATCAAATCTTCCGGATCTATTTGAGGAACCTCGACATCCAGATTCTCAGAGCCTTTAACCTGCATTGCCTGCTTCAACTGGAGCAGCGATAGATTTAGTGCATTCTCCTGATTGATCAGATTAACTTCAGACGACGCGACCTGTGCCTCTTGGTTCAACTGGTTCGACAACGGCAATTGTCCGGCTGCCACTTGCTTTTCAATTCGGTCCAATTGCTCCTGCGCGGAAGTCAATTGAAAACGTGCATTGGCCAATAGCTCTTTATTAAATATTACGGATGTGTAGAGAGATACAACATTGAGGATTACATCATTTTTAGCTTTGGTTAACTCCAGATCACTAGCCTCTAATTCCTTGACGCTTTGACGAACAGTATTGGTCAGCCTGAAGCCATTAAATAAGGTCACAAAAGATGATCCCTGTAAACTAAGCACATCGGAGTTGCGGTTGATAAAGGTGTTGGTTACCGGGTTTATGGCACGTCCAAAGTTTTTACCACCATTCGATCCAAAATTAAAAACGGGTAACAAAGAAGCCTTAGCCTGTGTGAGATTGATCTCGCTGTTACGCAAGCCATAGTAGCCTCTTTTAACCCTAAGGTTATTTTCAAGAGCGACATCAATACATTCCTGGAGTGAAAGAACCCTGGATTGTCCTAAAAGAACCGAACTATTGATAAATAACAGGAGAAACAGGATTCTGGTCATAATAAACGTTTATCTCATAAATGGAACAGCCTGCCTTAACGGATATCCATTCAAAAAGATGTCCTAGAAGGCATTTTAGTTGCAAAAAAGGGGCAAAAACTACATCTGTGGTTAAATTATACTGCAATCGGTGCCTTAATGGAAGGATGAGCCTGATAACCTTGGATTTCAAAATCCTCAAATTGATACTCAAAAATTGAGTCTGGCTTTCGCTTAAGGACCAACTTTGGTAGCGGAAATGGCTCTCTGGCCAACTGAATCCTGGCCTGGTCAAGATGATTGATATAAAGGTGCACATCACCTCCGGTCCACACAAACTCTCCGGGCAAAAGATCACATTGTTGAGCAAACATGTGCGTCAGCAAAGCATAGCTAGCGATGTTAAAGGGAACTCCCAGAAAATAATCTGCACTTCGCTGATACAGTTGACAGGATAACCTTCCATCGGCGACATAAAACTGGAATAAGGCATGACAAGGCGGCAAGGCCATTTTATCCACTTCCGATGGATTCCAGGCTGTTACGATGTGGCGACGAGAATCTGGTTTTGATTTGATTTGTTCCAAAACCTGGGTGATCTGATCAATCTGGCGTCCATCCGGTGCTGGCCAACTTCTCCATTGGTGGCCGTAAACCGGACCTAGGTTTCCGTTTTCATCAGCCCATTCATCCCAAATAGATACACCATTGTCTTTGAGGTATTTGATGTTGGTGTCGCCGTTCAGGAACCATAATAATTCGTAAATGATGGATCGCAGGTGAAGATTGTTGGTAGTAACTAAGGGGAAACCTTCACCAAGGTCAAAGCGCAGTTGGCGTCCAAAGACAGAAAGAGTGCCCGTGCCGGTTCGGTCTGTCTTTTGGGTTCCGGTGGCCAGAATATCGGCCATCAGGTCTAGATAATTTTTCATTGAAAAGAGGTGCCAAATTAGCAGGACTTAATCAGAAATTCAATTCTGGATGGGACACGCAGAACGATAAAAAAATAGGCCGGAAGAATCCGGCCTATTGAACTACTTAAGAGCCAATGGCAACCTTAATCCTGACCTACCGTAATTTCTTTGGATTGCCCGTCGATGGTAACTGTTATGACCTTATCACAGGCACCTGAACCAAAGTCAACTGTCATAACTTTTTCAACTCCAGTTTGAGCAGTTACAGTAAACACTTTAGTGCCTTCTACCGGCATGGAAATTTTCGTTGGGGGTTCCATGCAACTGCGTTTAAAAATGAGGTCCTTGGTTACTTCTGTGGCGTACTCCTTTCCATCCCGCTTCAAACCTGAGGCGGTCCCTCCTTGCTTAATCGTATACGTTGAATTGGAAGGAACCTGAAAATCTGGTATCCAAACACGAGTATGTGATGCCTCGCGAGTAGCATAAGTTCCGTCAGGCCACGTTACTTTTCCACCTTCCAACAGAATGCTGAAGGTTGGAGGAACAAGCTTGGTCAACTCAATAGTGCGGGTGCCCTCTATTTTTTTAGCGTTCATATAAAAATCCTGAAACGTGGTGGTATGGCCTAACTTTTTGTCACCCACAAAAGTCATAATGATCACACCCTTTCGAACATTTCCTTTAGGATCTGTACACCCTTCCGACCCAAAATTTATAGTAAGCGTATCGGCATTGGATTTAACTTTATTGCGAAGAGAAACAACTGTGCTCGAACAAAAGCGATCATCCAAACCCTCCAATCGTGACGAAAAATTGGCATCACCGGCAAAGGAAACAGAGGAAAGCAACCCGTCGATATCCTCAAAGGTTGACTCAACTGAGGTTTCAAAATTCACATCGGTTGTTTCCGCTGTATTCAATGGATTGATATCCTCACTGCAGGATACACTTAACATCAGAGTCACTGCCAAGATGGAGCCACTGTAAATTGATTTCATAAGGAATAATTTGTTTTACCTCGCTTTGATGCAAGTTATTGAATAGGGTTTAATTTAGATTTGTCGATAAACCTGTATTTGGGCAACAATCATGTTAAAACACCTTATTTTATGCGTTTTTACCCTTGCCATAGTGATTCCAGGCCAGGGACAGAACCTCAAGATTGCCCGACTCAAATACGGCGGTGGTGGTGATTGGTACGCCAACAAAACAGCATTACCTAATTTGCTGAGGTATTGTAAAAAAGAACTATTCATCAATCTCAATGAAGAGGAAGACATAGTTGAACCCTCCAGTAAAGAATTATTCAACTATCCTTATGTATACCTCACCGGCCACGGAAATGTCGTCTTCTCCTCTAGCGACGTTCAAAACCTCCGGCAATATCTAATGTCGGGAGGATTTCTGCATGTCGATGATAACTATGGAATGGATCCCTTTATCCGACCAGAGTTAAAGAAAATTTTTCCAGAGTCTGAGCTTATTGAACTACCGGCCACACATCCCATCTATCAGCAAAAATTCAAATTCCCCAAAGGGTTACCCAAGATTCATGAGCACGATGGAAAGCCCTCTCAAGGTTTTGGAATTTTTTTCGAAGGTCGACTGGTGATTTTTTACAGTTATGAATGCGACCTGGGCAATGGTTGGGAAGACCAACGCATTCACAACGACCCGGAACAAAAAAGACTAGAGGCACTACGAATGGGCGCCAACCTTATCTCCTATTGCTTTTTGAATCCTTAAGATCCCTTCTTGAGAAACTTCTCAAGGGTCTGATGCAATTCCTGTCCGCGCAAATTCTTGGCTACGATCACACCGTTGGGATCAATCAGCAATGAAAAGGGAATCGCGTTGATGTTGTAATCACGAGCCGCTACCGATTCAAAATATTTAAGGTCGGAAAGGTGAACCCAGCTTAAACCATCCTCAGCAATGGCCTGCATCCAATCTTCTTTATTCCGATCCAACGAAACACCCACGACCTCAAAATTTGGTCCTTTGAATCGCTGGTATGCTTTTACAAGATTAGGGTTTTCTCTTCGACACGGTCCGCACCATTTAGCCCAAAAATCAACCAAAACATACTTTCCTCTGAAATCGGAAAGCTTGATGAATTTACCACTTGGGTCCGGAAGATTGATTTCTGGTGCTACAGAACCAATTGCTGTCTTCTTCAGCATGGTCACCTTATCCTTGAACTCTTTAACGATTGAATAGTGTGTCCATTCACCGGTAAAACGCTCAGCCACTTGCTCGTAAGTGGAGAAATAGCGTTCGCGATCCAGTGTATTACCACTCAAAAGTTGAATTACGCCGATCGAAGGCGAAGCTTTAATCAGTTCTTCCGAGATTTTGTCATTAAACCCTAGCATCAATTCCTGATAGGTGGTGCGCAGCGACTCAATAGTGGCTTCATCATTAACTTCAACAGCCATTTCAAATTCTCCATTAAGTTTTTCCATTTCAGGAGAGAGGTCAAAGGAGTTCCGAAGGCTGTCGATTCGGTAAATGAGATCCATATCCGTTGAACCTTTGATGCGAACCTGGTTCTGCTCATTAACCTCGACCTGGATATTATCTTTAAAAAGGATTAAGTCGACATAATTTTGATCAAACAGAAACAATCGGTAGAAACCTGGCTCTGTCAATGCGATTTTCTTTGAAAAAGATTTTTCGGCTGTATTAAACTCTACCGGTATTTGAGTGTTTAGCGTATCAGCCCAGGATTGCATGGAAATGGTTCCATTTCCCACAGAGGCTACTTTACCCGATACAGTCACCTCCCACTGATTAGAAGAACCGGAATCTTTGCAACTCGCCAGAAGCAGCACGGATAAAATAAAAACTAATATCTTTTTCATAGCCTAATTAAGTTTATTGATTTCCTGAATCAGTAGTTCATTCGCACGTTTAGGATCTACCTTACCTTTTGTTCGTTTCATAACCTCACCCATAAACATAGCGAGAATTCCCTTTTTACCCTTCTTGAATTCTTCAATTTTCAATGGATAGATGCGCAGGATATCACGGATCACATCCTCCAGCTCTCCATCATCCTGCGAAAGCAACCAGCCATTTTCTAAGGCCAGGTCACTAGGATTCCGATCATGCCGAGCAATCATCAATGGAAGGAGCTTTTGCACGGCAATGGTATTACTAACCTTTGAAGCTTTTACTAAGTCGATCAGGGAAGCCAGTTTTTGAGCGTCCGGCAATTCCGAATGCTCCCCCTCCTGGTTAAGTAAGCTTCGGATAGGACCTATAATCCAGTTCGAAATGGCTTTTGCATCCGAACAATACTCAGCTACATTCAGAAAATAGTGAACCGACCGCTCGTCGGAGGAAATGACTCGGGCATCGTATTCAGACAGACCGTAAGTCTCCATTAACATGGTGGCATATTGTGCACCAGTTTTTGGCATTTCCTGAGCAATTGCTTGAACAAAAGTCTTATCCAGAACAAATGCACTTAAATCAGGCTCAGGGAAATAACGGTAGTCATTTAATTCCTCCTTTTCCCGCATCGGAAAGGTCTCTCCGCGTTCTGCATCAAAAAGCCTTGTTTCCGATAGGATGGATTTACCTTCAATCAACAACTCAGCCTGGCGCCTGAACTCAAATTCAATAGCAATTTTTAGGTTCCGAATCGAATTCATGTTCTTAACCTCAACCTTTCTTCCCAGTTGCTTCTCCCCTTTTTTTCGGACCGAAACATTAGCGTCTGCGCGTAAGGAACCTTCCTCCATATTACCATCACACACCTTAAGATACTTTAGAATCTGGCGAATTTCTGTGATAAACATTGCCGCATCTTCCGAAGAATGGATGCATGGCTCGGTAACAATTTCGATAAGCGGCGTGCCTGCGCGATTGAAATCCAAACAGGTCATTTCCGGATCAGCGTCGTGAACAGACTTTCCCGCATCCTCTTCCAGGTGTATGCGGTTTAAAGCAACCTGACCGCCATTTGGAAGACGAACCTCCCCTCCTCGGCAAATTGGATTTTTGTCTTGAGTGATTTGATATCCCTTTGGGAGATCGGGATAAAAATAATTTTTTCGATCGAAGGTAACGGTATCAGCGATTTTGCATCCACAGGCTATACCCATGCGCACAGCAAGTGTAATGACCTCCTTGTTTAACATGGGAAGTGTGCCCGGATGTGCAAGCGTAATTAGGCTGGTATGACGATTGGGTTCCTTACCAAAGGTAACCGCATCAGCCGTAAATATTTTTGAACGGGTGAGAAGCTGGGCATGAACCTCGAGACCAACCGTGAGTTCAAAATCATTGAGTGAACTCATGCTACCATTGTCCTGGCTTTTTTAAGCAAGGCTTGAATTCCATCAGGATTTTTACCACCTGCTGTAGCGTAGAAAGGTTGTCCTCCGCCGCCACCGTCAATTTCTTTAGCAAGCTCACGCACCATATTTCCTGCATGAAATTTTCCTGCCTTAACAACAGCCTCACCCAACATTACCGTCACCATTGGTTTTCCTTCTATAGTAGCCGCCAAAATCAACATCAAATCATCAAATTGCTGCCGCAAAGCATAGGCTATAGTCTTCATAGAATCTGCAGTAGGCAAAGTCAGTGAATAAATAATCAAGGTCATATCACCTTGCTTGGTGGCCTGTGCAACCAGGGTTTCTTTTAGATCCAGGGCTTGCTGTTGGTACAACTGCTCCAGCTTCTTTTCAAGTTTAGCTTTTTCAAGGATCAACTGTTCTGCAGAGGCAGCCACGTCTTTGGGATTTTTAAACAACTCCCTGAGTTTCCCGAGGACTGTTGATTCTTCACGCGCAAATTGTTCTGCAGCCAAAGCGGTAACGGCTTCAATGCGTCGTACACCGGCAGCCACAGAGCCTTCAGAGGTGATTCGGAAAAGTCCAATGTGACCGGTCGCCGGCACATGTGTACCACCGCACAGTTCAACGGAATAAGCTGGATCAAAAGTGATGACGCGAACCTGATCACCATACTTTTCACCAAACAAGGCCATAGCACCCATGGCTTTGGCTTCTGCCAGCGGGACACTGCGCTGTTCTGACTTTAAAATGTTTTCTCTGATTTTCTGGTTGACGAGATCCTCTACACGGCAAATCTCTTCACGGGTCATAGCTGCAAAATGAGAAAAGTCAAAACGAAGAACCCGATCATCAACCAACGATCCACGCTGTTCAACATGCTTACCCAAAACCTTTCTCAATGCAGCGTGTAACAAATGCGTAGCCGAATGATTGTTCATGATTTGGGAACGCCGGGAAGCGTCAACAACTGCAATAATTGGAGCAGACGGATCTTTAACAAACTCTTCGGTTATATGAACGATCAAATCATTCTCCTTTTGGGTATTGATAATTCGGATTAAATCCCCACCGGCCGTTATTGTACCCGTGTCCCCTACCTGGCCACCACTTTCGGCATAGAACGGTGTACGGTCGAGCACCACCTGAAATAAATCTTTATTCTTCTGACGGACCTTTCGGTATTTGACAATTCTGGATTCAGCCTCCAACGAGTCGTATCCAATAAATTCCGTTTTGACTTGAGGATTAACCTGCACCCAGTCACCGGTTTCTTTTTGCGCATCAGCACGGGAGCGGGATTTTTGTTTTTCCATTTCAGCATGGAATCCCTGCTCATCCACCGTCCATCCGCGCTCGCGAGCAATCAACGCCGTTAGATCGAGCGGAAATCCATACGTATCGTACAACTCGAATGCCTGGACGCCAGAAATAGATTCAAGGCCTTCCATACGCTTCAGTCCTTTTTCAAGGGTACGCAGGAAGGATTGTTCCTCTTCTAAAATCACTTTACAGACATAATCAAGCTGTTGGTTTAGTTCCGGGAACACCTGTTGAAACTGCGCGGCCAAAACCGGAGTAATGGTATGGAGGAAAGGTTCCTTCATGTTAAGCCAAGAGAACGAATAACGGACAGCTCTTCTTAAGATGCGTCGAATAACATAGCCGGCCCCCGTATTGCTGGGCAGCTGACCATCGGCAATGGCAAAACTTACAGCTCTGATGTGGTCCGCAATAACCCGAATGGCAATATCTGTTTTAGGTCCGGCACCGTATGGAATTCCACAAGTATTGGAAA
>JBMSPY010000058.1:0-9606 GCA_049423005.1 Cyclobacteriaceae bacterium | reverse complement strand
TATTCTTTCGTTGATCATAATCTAAACCTAGCTTTTTGGCAGATTCATAATTGAATAAAATGCCTTCTTTAATGATACGCTCGGTCGACATTCGACTGATCAACGCTTTACGGGCAACATCAAAGCCATTTTCTGACCGCGGAAAATTTTGCATCAAATCCATCATGGCCTGCATGGACTCTTTTTGCTTATCCGCTTGCGTTCCAATGTATGCAAACAAGAAATCATTACCATCCTTACGTACTCCGCGGTTGTAGCCGGCCCAAGCGGCATAGGCCAATCCACGTCGTTCACGAAGCTCCTGGAAGACCGGCGAGCTCATGCTTCCCCCAAAATATTCGTTAAACATGCTAGCCTCTGCAGAAATAGAAGGATCATAGGTAGAACCCTTGGAAACAAAAACAATTTCAGCCTGAACCATGTCGTAATTGGTCCAATACACCGATGGATCCTCAACTGTTTTCATTTCAAATTTGGGAGCTGTCGGAACTGGAAGAAGTTGATCCGGAACCCGGTGATTTTCATTCAGGATGCTTACCAGCTGATCCTGATCTTCAGGACCATAATACAACACCCGATGTGTGACCGAATTAAACTTCTTGATGAAGGCAGTTAAATCGGCAGGTTTTAATTGTGTCAACTCCTCATTTGTCAAAACATTTGTAAATGAAGAATTGAGCCCATACAGCCCGTAATTAACCAAGCCACTCCATAGGATACTGCTCTTATCCTTCATCATATCTTCACGTTGCTTCAGAATACCATCCACCATCTTCTTCAAGGCCTCTTCATCGTCTTTTGGATCAGCAAGGAGGCTCTCAAACAAGGCCAGGGCCGATTCCATATTTTCAGATAAACCCGATAAATACACATAGGTTTGATCGGTGGTTGCCACTACACCAAAGGAGCATCCCAACTTATAAAACTCTTTTTTCAGTGAAGCCGCATCTAATTTGGAAGTACCGATGTATTGAAGGTATTCAACGGCGATTTTTGCCATTGGGTCGTTATCTGTTCCGGCATCCGTCAGGTAATACAGACTAAACAATTCATTCTCGGTATTTGCTGTGCTGAGCACCTCGATACCCGATTTCATAGTTGTCTTTTGAATATCCTTTTCGTAGTCCAGAAATACCGGAGAAATAGTCTCAACTTTTGCCTCCAGGATTTTCTGGTGGAAAGGAGACTTCTGCTCCTTATTTAATGTAACCGGGGTAATGGCAGGTTTTGTGATTTTCTGTGCCAGTGGATCTTTTCCTGTAAGTTTTTTAACGAGTACATAATTGTTGGAATACTTTTCCGAAACAAAACGAATGATGTCCTCACGGGTAATTTTTTTAAGTGAAGATTGAAAACCAACCATTTCATTCCAGGGTATATCGTTGGTATACGCCAGTACCATTTGGTTGGCACGGGAATAATTATTCTCGCTGGACATTAGATTTTGCTTTTTGAGGTCATTGATAATAGCCGGAATGAGCCATTCTTCAAATTCACCCTTTTTAATCTTCTCGACCTGCTCCAGGAGCAGATCTTTAACCTCATCCAGAGACTGACCACTTCTTGGTCGGGCAGTGAACGTATGAATACTGTAATCTGTACGTGCCTCTACATAGGTATAGGGCTCTAATACTTTCTGTTCCTGTCTTAAATTCAGATCTATCAGACCAGCCTGTGAATTGGAGAGTATCATATCAGTTATGAGCAGCAGAGGATAATCAGCAGACGTCCGACCATCAAAACGAAAGGCTAGTTCGATCCATTCAGCATCAGGCCCATAAACTTCTTTTAAAACGGGAGCAGTAAGAGGCTGCTCCTCTGTTTTTTTCCAAACAGGCAGTGCAGAGTTAGGTTTCCAGTCACCGAAATATTTATCGATCAGTGCAATGGTTTTATCGTAATCCAGATCACCGCTCATGCAAATCGCAACGTTATTCGGGCGGTAGTAAGTCTCAAAGTATTTACGAATCTCAATAATAGAAGGATTTTTCAAATGATCTATCGTTCCGATGACCGTTTGCGTTCCATACGGATGCGTTGGAAATAAAGCCGCATTTTTAGTTTCATAGGTCTTCCAATAATCATTATCGAGTGATCGGTTCTTTTCCTCATAAACAGATTCAAGTTCGGTATGAAATAAACGTGGAATAATCGTGCGAAAACGATTGGACTCCAATTGAAGCCAGTTGTCAACCTGATTCGAAGGGATGTCATTTATGTAAACTGTACGGTCTTCCATAGTGTAGGCGTTCGTGCCACTGGCACCAATACCTGAGACGATTTTATCGTACTCATTGGCTAATGCGAATGCAGAAGCAGCAGACGATACCTGATCAATTTTTTTATAAAAAGCGACCCGCTCAGCCGAATCACTAATGCTGCGATACGACTCAAATAATCCCTCAATGCTATCGAGAAGAGGTTTTTCTTTATTCCAATCGAGGGTGCCAAAATCTGTGGTACCCTTAAACATAATGTGTTCCAGATAATGCGCCAGACCCGTTGCGTGGGCCGGATCATTTTTTCCTCCTGCGCGCACCGCAATATTGGTCATGATGCGTGGTTCTGCCGTGTAACGACTCAAGTACACCTTGAGGCCATTTTTAAGAGTGTAGATTCTGACTTTTAACGGATCATTATCTACATAACTGTATTCATATCCCCCGCTACTATCTGTTTCCATGCTAACCTGATCAGAGGTGCAGGAATAAAAAAGGGAAACAAGAGCTAAAAGCAAGAAAATAGATTTTTGTTTCATAGCCGTGATGATTGGATCGAAGCGAATATAATCATTTTTGAAGGGTTACTTTTGACTTTTGGTTTGTCTAAATTGCAGACTAACTGGTAAATCGCAACGAATGAAGAGGTGGAAAATAATAATCGCGACAGCAGGACTCTTTGTCCTTTTGGCCGCATTTCTACCAAACAATGATCGGTTGTTCTCTATAGCAAAGAATCTTGAAATCTTTGCAGAACTATTTAAAATCATAAACGAGCAATATGTGGAAGAGCTTAATCCGAATGAGCTCATTAAAAAGGGTATGGACCCTATGCTTGATGGTTTGGATCCTTACACCAATTATTTTTCAGAGGACATGGTGGAAGACATCCGTACCTCACGTACGGGACAGTACGCCGGAATAGGTGCTTCCACAAAAAGATTTCAAAACCGGACCAAAGTCACTGAAATTGTAGAAGGCTCACCGGCCGCACGATCTGGACTTAAGGCTGGCGATGAAATCCTGCGTATCGATGGAATCGAGCTCATTAAAATTACTCAAGAGGAAGCCGAGAAATTAGTACGTGGTCAGGCAGGAAATTCCGTACGACTCCAAGTCCTAAAAGCAGGCTCCATAACACCAATTGAAATTGACATTAAAAGAGAAAAAATCCAGCTAAAAACAGTTTCACATTTTGGAATGGCTGATCCTGAAACCGGTTACATTGCCTTAGACGAATTCGGAGCAGAATCATCCAATGAAGTTAAAGCTGCACTACTTCAATTAAAGGAAAAGGGAGCTCGATTTTTAATTTTGGACCTGCGCGGAAATCCGGGAGGTCTGCTCGACCAGGCTGTATCAATATGTGGACTATTTATACCGAAGGGCTCATTGGTGGTAGTCAATAAGGGAAAAACTCCGGAAAGCAACATTCAGTATCATACCCGATCCAATCCTATGGAACCTGAAATGCCGATAGCCGTTTTGATCGATAGAGGAAGCGCATCGGCAAGCGAAATTGTTTCCGGAACATTACAGGATTACGACCGCGCAGTGGTCATTGGCGAGCGATCTTACGGAAAAGGACTTGTTCAAACCAGAAGGCCTTTATCTTTCAACTCATTCTCCATGATTACCACTGCTAAATACTATACCCCTTCCGGGAGATGCATACAGGCCCTAGACTACAGCAATAGAAGGAAAGATGGAAGTGTGGGCTCTATCCCAGATTCACTGAAAAAAACCTTTTTCACTAAGAACGGAAGAAAAGTTTACGATGGCGGTGGTGTTGATCCGGATATCGTCATCAACCGAAGCATATATCCAGAATTGATTTCTGTTCTGGAAGAGGAAGGACATATTCTCGATTATGGAACCGAATACCAACTAAAACACAATACCATTGCAGAGCCACCTTCATTTGAATTGAGTGAATCAGTCATGGATGATTTTTATAGTTGGATTGGAAAAAGAACAATAAAAATTGAAGCAGATCTTGAAAAAAGTGTTGAAACCTTCCAAGCGGTTGCTGTCGCAGAGGGCGCTCCAGCCATTCTTGAGTCTGTAAAAGATATTGAAACAGGCTTAAAGCGATTTCGGCGGAAGCAACTTTTGGAACAAAAACATGAACTGAAAAAGCTCCTCACGAAAGAAATTGTGTCCCGTTATTATTTCAAGAAGGGTGCGCGGGAAGCTTCATTCAAGTATGATCCGGAACTTAAGACTGCTTTGGATATGGTTAAAAATGAGGCTGGAATGAGTCAGATTTTAGCCAAAAAGCCGAAGTAACATCTGTTACGACGTACATTTCA
This sequence comes from Cyclobacteriaceae bacterium, assembly GCA_049423005.1. Classification (GTDB taxonomy): domain Bacteria; phylum Bacteroidota; class Bacteroidia; order Cytophagales; family Cyclobacteriaceae; genus ELB16-189. Next base: position 5,075 of record JBMSPY010000058.1, on the reverse strand, counting down.
GTCAAAAAAACAGCCTGTTTTAGCAATAAAAACCTTCTAATCAAGGGTAATCACCCAGGGCATTTACCTAAAAATTTGCGAATCAGTCAGTTATACCTACCTTTGAGCCTTAATTATTTTTCATTTTTAATTTTTTAGTACTATGAACATTTATGTAGCCAACATTCCCTGGAAAGCAACCGAGGATCAGTTGAAATCCCTCTTTGCTGAGTACGGAGACGTGAGCTCTGCAAAAATCATCATGGACAAGATGACAAACCGCAGCCGTGGCTTTGGTTTTGTTGAAATGTCTGATGATAATTCAGCGCGCCAGGCAATCTCCAGCCTTAACGGTGCTGATTTCCTTGGTAAGAGTCTCGTTGTAAACGAGGCCCGTCCCAGAGAAGAGCGTCCAGGCGGTTTTCGCAGCGGAGGCGGCGGCGGTTTCAGAAGAAATAATTATAACAACGAATAAGTTTTTCTTCCCGACGAAACATCAAATGCCGGAATTACCTTCCGGCATTTTTATTTTCTCTTAATGCCACGAACAGCAACTGCTGTAAAGGGATCCTCCGGCCAGGAATGCTTAGGGTACCGTGAGCGCAATTCTTTTCTTACCTCATGATAAGCCGTCGTCCAAAAACTATGCAGATCGCGCGTGATTTGAACAGGCCTATAAGCCGGAGAAAGTAAATGCATCATAAGTGGCATGCGGCCACCATTAACGACCGGCGTCGTTGTCCAACCAAAGACTTCCTGTAACCGAACATGAAGTTCCGGCGGTCGTCCGTCATCGAAATAATGAATGATCAGTGAACTTCCACTCGGTACACCAATTCGATCTGGAACAAGTTCCTCAATCTGTTGACGCCTCCTATGTTCAAATGGAGATAAGATCATCATATTCCAATCTAATCGCTGAAGCATACTTCTGCTCCGAATTCCAGGGAGAAAAGGCATCAACCACTGCTCGAGCCTACTTAGTAAAGCCTTTTCTGAGTGCGCTAACCAATCCTCATCGTTTCGCCAGAGATGTAAGCATTGTAATCGTGCCAGCAACCGAATGGTTTCCTCTCCTACCCCAGCCCATACCAATCCATGCTCCCGAATTTTCTCCATCAACATAAACGAATGATCTCCCTGACCCGCATCGGGAACCGATTTACGTGACAACAAGACCGGTCCTTTCCAACGCTCTGTTTGACAAACAATTTGTTCTGATGTAGGATCCCATGTGACTATTGACTTTTCAAAAGGTGCACCTGGTATCTGCTCTTCTTCAATGGGTGCCGCTAAAAATATTTTTCCTTCACCAGCTCCCGCATCGGCATTGGCTACCACAACCCACTCTGCATAAACGATTGGATCGCTGCTTTCAAATTTAAGTATTCGACCACTGGCCAATCGATAGCGATTGCCTTGCCTTTCAATCTGGCGACCGATACGATCAGGATAAGCAGCTGCAACTAACGCTCCACAATAATGCTCTGGAATCTCAGGCCAGGTTGTATAATCGGACGATATTCCCGACAATCGCCTCCAAGATTTAGCAAGCTTTTCAATTCTTTCCAAAACACCCCGATCGGCCAAGGTCCTTTCCTTGTCACGATATCGCTTTAACTCCTTCAAGCGCAGCCACAGATTGGATCCAGCATTCCGTCCTAATGGGTCACGTTCTTCCAGAACAGCAGCTACGTCACAAGCAAGCGATTTTAGTTGATGATCGTGCTCTGCTGAAAGCAGCATGTGCGACAGACGTGGATGAAGTGGAAGATCAGCCATCTTACGACCTTTATTCGTCAACCTACCAGAGTCATCAACTGCATCGAGTAATTTCAATAAATCAAGTGCCTGACGAATATGTCCATGAGGAGGAGTATCTATCCAATTCAGACTAAAGGGATCAGTTAAACCCCAATTAAGCAGGTCCAACACTAGAGCAGACAAATCAGCCTCCAGAATCTCAGGTTTTCGCTCAGGAACAAGATGGGTGGTTTGTTTTTCCTCCCACAACCGATAGCATATTCCCGGACCTAGACGACCAGCGCGACCGGCGCGCTGAACAGCAGCATCCGCAGTTACAGGAACAGTAACCAATCTGGTGAGACCACTCTGTGGATCAAAACGAGGGACTCTGGCCAGACCTGAATCAATAACAGTGGAAACCCCTTCAATGGTTAGTGAGGTCTCCGCTACTGACGTCGCCAGAATTACCCGCCTTCGCCCCTGTGGATCGGGCAGAATAGCTTGTTTTTGTTTTTGAAAAGGAAGCTCACCATATAACGGACAAATTAATGCGGGAAGAGATTGCTCTTCAAGCGCATGGGCTGTTCGCAGAATTTCACCTGTACCAGGCAGAAATACGAGGATATCTCCATGAGTTTCATGTAAAGCTGTAAGAACAGCAACAGTAATTTGTCGAATCACTGGGACGGCCGCATCACCTCCCAGATATCGAAAAGTAATGGGATGCTGACGTCCAGAGCTATTCACGATAGGAGCATTCAGAAAGGCTGACAGTTTTTCGGACTGAAGGGTTGCTGACATCAATAAAACTTTGAGGTCCTTCCGAAATATTTTTCGAGACTCCAGCGTAAGCAGTAAGGAAAGATCAGCCTGTAAGCTCCGCTCATGAAACTCATCAAAAATAACCAGTCCGGTTTCAGCAATGGAAGGATCATCATGGAGCATACGAACCAGTATACCCTCCGTAACCACAAGAATTTTTGTTTTTTCTGATTCGGCAGATTCAAATCGAATCCGATAACCAACGGTTTTTCCAGGTTGCTCGTTTAGAATTTCAGCCATACGGGTAGCAACGGATCGGGCCGCAATCCGACGAGGCTCCAGCATGATGATGCGTTTATTTTTAAGCCAGGGTTCATCCAACAGCGCCAGAGGCACCAGAGTAGATTTACCGGCACCGGGAGGTGCATTCAATAAGACGGTATTCTGTTCTCCAAGTTGATGCAGCAACTCCGGCAAGGCATCCTCAACAGGTAATTGGAGTGAAAAGTGGAGCATGTAGACTCAGAATTTCAGTCCTTTAGTCGCTCATAAACTTCATCAACCTGCAAATCAAATCCATTTGCAGCAGCTACGGCCAGAGCATCGCAACGCTCGTTTTGGGGATGATCGTTGTGTCCTTTGATCCAGACGAACCTTGGCTTGTATTGATGATGAAGAGGTATATACTGCCTCCACAGATCCTCATTCTTTTTGTCTTTGAAATTTTTACGCACCCAATTCCACAACCATCCCTTTTCAACCGACTCAACCACATATTTAGAATCGGAGTAAACGGTTACAGGAATTCCGGACTTTCGAATAGCACGAAGTCCGTCAATTACCGCCAACAGTTCCATTCGATTATTGGTTGTCAACCGAAAGCCACAGGAAAGCTCCTTTCGATGAGCGCCATACTCCATAATAATTCCATAACCTCCGGGGCCCGGATTACCCAATGCGGCGCCGTCTGTATAGATCTTAATCATATAGTGAAGGCATTGGCCTTAAAGATTTTTACTGCAATTGAAAGAAGGATGACACCAAATACTCTTCGCAGAACTGCAAAACCAGACTTTCCTATTTTTTGTTCGAGATAGGTGCTGAATCGTAACACTACATAAACGATGATCAGATTCAAAACAATTCCAGTAAGAATATTGACTTCATCATACACTGCGCGCAGCGATAAAATGGTAGTCAGTGTCCCGGCACCGGCAATGAGCGGAAAGGCGAGAGGGACAATAGAGCCTGTGCCCCGGGCATTAGGATCATCCTGAATAAGTGTGATACCCAAAATCATTTCAATGGCTATTATGAACATAACAATTGATCCGGCTACAGCAAAGCTTCCAATATCCAGTCCAAATAAGTTGAGTATGGATTGACCAAGAAATAAAAAAGAAATCATTAAAGCCGCCGAAATAATGGTTGCGCGTTCAGCGTAAATTCGACCCTCACGTTGGCGAATGAGAATAATAAATGGAATGGAGCCAATCACATCGATTACCGAAAATAAAATTAATGTGATGGTAAATATTTCCTTTAAGTTCATTCGCTGAAATTTAGAAGCAAAGCTATAATAAATGAGGGAGCTTAAAGAAAGCTCCCTCATTTAAGATCCAGTTTATCTCCTGCAAATTGGAATAGTGTCCATCAGGAATTTCGATAACCCATTTCAAGCACTGACTTAGAATGAGGCCCCAGAAATACACGTGCATATATCCGAATGGTAGCAATGCCACCAACAATCATACTGACAGAAGTAAGAATGGCTAGCACTATTTGATTTTCATGGATATGACTGAAAATAAGATCCTCCCCTACGAAGGTTGGGGAAATAGGAAACCCAGCTACTCCAAGTGCACACAATAAAAATCCAAGAGCCAGACGTGGATGCTCCCACGAAAATCCATGAAAACGATCCAAATCGATGGTTCCCTCTAGGAATTTTAATCGCCTTAATACTAGCCAACCCAATAAACCAAAAACAAAAACACCGCTCAGGTAAATCAGAATTTCTTCATAGCCAAAATGTTCATTGAATGAGATGGCCAGAACAATAAAAAAATGATTTAGCATAACCAATAACCACGCCAATCGGGCATGGCGGCGTTCAGTAAATGACTTAAGGACAGCCAAAACACCTAAAACAGAAAATAAGACCGGCAGTTGATGGTAGACCTCTGTATTGATCGTATCCTCCTGTATCCTAACTAATAATCCAATCAAATAGACAGGAATAAAAAGTAAAAGCGCACGCTCAAAAGAAAGAAAATCAAGTTTTCGGCCGAGTCTCTTCAGAGGATTCCAGAAATAGCGATACAAGAAAGAATCCAGATTCCATTCCTTTAAACAGAACAAGTAGTAGGAATACTCCAAACGCTTTGGCCAACTATCCTCAACTGTGAGCGGTCTGGGTTGAAAATTATAGAATTGCTCTCGAATCAAATAACTTACCACAGATGGTGAAACCAGCAATTGATAGGTTCTTAAGAAAGCGTTACCGGCGAAATGAAATAGAGCGAGGTATTTAAGGCCCAGAGCAACCTCAATAAAAATTATTCCTATCTGAGAAATAGAAGAGTACG
>JBMSPY010000057.1:0-9778 GCA_049423005.1 Cyclobacteriaceae bacterium | reverse complement strand
CATGCTCACCACGCCGGCGTGTCCGCTAAAGGAAAAAATCAGGAAAGACTGTATTGACGCAATTGTTGGTGCTTTGGGAAATGATTTAGAGATTGAAATTACCATGAGTGCCCAGGTTACCACATCGCGTAATTCAGAGCCTGTGGTGCCGGGAGTAAAAAATATCATTGCCATTGCGTCGGGTAAAGGTGGTGTTGGAAAATCTACTGTCACGACAAACCTGGCTGTGGCATTGGCCAAATCCGGTGCTAAAGTCGGATTAATCGATGCCGACATTTATGGTCCGTCCATACCCACCATGTTTCATTGCGAGCATGAGCAACCGGAAATGAAACTGATCAATGGGAAAAATTTTATTGTTCCTGTTGAGCATTATGGCGTAAAGCTGATCTCCATTGGTTTTTTGGCACCACCAGATTCCGCAATTGTTTGGCGCGGTCCAATGGCCAGCTCGGCCCTCAAGCAATTTTTTACGGATACGCTGTGGGGTGAGCTAGATTATCTCCTTATCGATTTACCACCCGGAACGAGCGATATTCACTTAACCTTGGTGCAAACCGTTCCGGTGACCGGAGCTGTAATCGTTACGACTCCACAAAAAGTTGCCTTAGCCGACGCTACCAAAGGCATGGCCATGTTCCGGCAAAAGCAAATCAACGTACCGGTACTTGGAATCGTTGAAAATATGTCCTGGTTTACACCGTTAGAATTACCAGATGCACGGTACCACATTTTTGGAATGGATGGCGGAAAGAAACTAGCCGAAAAGTTTGAAGTGCCGTTACTTGGGCAAATACCACTCGTACAAGGGATACGGGAAAGTGGCGACAGTGGTCTTCCGGCTGTGTTAAAAGAAGATATTTCAGCGGCTGCTTTTAGTGACCTGGCTGAATCTTTAGCACGACAGATTGCCATCAGAAATGCTAATTTTGACAAAACACAACCCGTAGAGATCACTATTCGCTGAAGTATGGGGCAGGAAGCACAACAGTCCGAAAAGGATTTAATTACGAAGGTCGAACAAGCTCTTGATTCGATCCGACCTTATCTTGAGGCTGATGGGGGTAATATTGAGATCGTTGAGATTTCAAACGACGGTCATCTTAAGCTGCAATTCCTGGGAAATTGTGCAGGCTGCACCCTTTCGTCCATGACTTTTCGCGCCGGAGTGGAAGAAGCTGTACGAAGAATGGTGCCAGAGATTCGGGCTGTAGAAGCCATTAACTAATGTTTCAAACCAGCCTAACTGCTCGGTTCAAAATAAACTTTAGTCTTGTTGATATTCTTCATGATTGGATAGGACTTTTCCTAAGGTTAACTTTTATTTTTTTCTTTTTTGGATTGATGTGGCCATCGTCTGAAGCACTTGGACAGGATCGATGTTCCATCACTCGTTACGAGGCCTTGCTGAATAAAAAATATCCGAATCGAGAAACTCCGGATGTTTTTGAAAAATGGATGAGCGGGCAATTACGGCAGAGGCCTTTACGTACAGCTGAAGAAGCCTCAGAAGTTTATACCATTCCAGTAGTAGTACACATCATCCATAACGGAGAGCCTGTCGGTACAGGGACCAATTTATCAGAAGCGCAGATCCTATCCCAGATCACGGTACTCAATAATGATTTTCGGAGGTTGAATGGAGACGCTGTAAAAACGCCGTCTGATTTTTTAGGTGTTGCCGGTTCGTTATCGGTTGAATTTGTGCTGGCCCGCAGAGATCCCGAAGGCTTGGCCTCGTCCGGTATTGTCCGAGTAAACGGTAGCCGAACGGCGTGGGATATCGATGAAGAAGGCATTTTTAAATCCTTGAGCTTTTGGCCATCCGAGGATTATTTGAATATCTGGGTGGTAAACTTGAGTGGTGGTGATATTGGTTATGCATCATTTCCGGTCTCTTCCCTTCCTGGAATGGAAGATGCTGTTGATAACCGACTGATCGATGGGGTCATCGTTGATTATAAAGTTTTTGGTTCTAAGGATTTTGGTTCTTTTGATTTGGATCCACGGTATAGTGTAGGGCGAACAGTAACGCATGAGGTTGGTCATTACCTAGGACTTCGTCACATCTGGGGAGATATCAACAGTTGTTCTGGAACTGATTTTGTAGAAGACACCCCACCGCAAAACGGAGCAACATTCGATTGCCCGTCAACACATCCCATCATTTCCTGTAACAATACCGGGAAGATGTATCAGAACTTCATGGATTACACACAAGATGCCTGCATGAATTTATTTACCCGAAAGCAGGTGGACCGAATGATTGTGGTGATGGAGAACAGCCCAAGGAGGAAAACGCTTACATCCTCCTTGGGAAGTATTGCCCCTGTTTATGGCTTGGAATGTGCGCTATCCATCAGCACTCCCCAATCATCGGCTTGTCCAGGTGAGATCATTCCTCAGGTGCTTATTCGAAATTTGGGAGATCAGTTGGTTCAGACTGTCAAAGTTTTACCAACGCGCAACGGAGTTCCGCAAAACGTCATCACCTTTTCGGTAAATCTGGCAAAGGGCGCTTCAACCGTGCTCAATTTTCCTGGGATTACGATTTCATCAGGACAAACAGCAACACTTCAATTTGAGCTCCTTGAAGTCAATGGTACTACAGATGAATTGGCCTCAAACAATATTCGCCAGGTAGTTGCTACCGGTGCCAGTGCAGTAGGCCTTCCATTGGAAGAAAATTTCACGGCCAAACCTTCCGGGTGGACGATTCAAAATCCGGATGGATTAACTACATGGGCCTTTACATCATCCGGTGGCGGATCAGTTGCTATCAATGCCTTCAATTACGAACAGAGCGGAGAACTGGATGCACTGTATTCGCCTGTCTTCGATGCATCGAATGCTTCAGCGCTTCTGCTTCAATTTAATGTAGCCTATGCACGGTACCCAGGTAACAACAACGAAGCCTTATATGTGTACGTAATTGAAGACTGCTCAGAAAATTATACTTTAGGCGAATTGGTCTACCAGAAGCAAGGGGCCAATCTGGCTACTACATCCGATACCTTTTCGGATTTTGTTCCAGGAATCAATCAATGGAGAACTGAAACTATTCCATTAAACAAGTTTATTGGAAGATCAACCTTGAGATTAGCCTTTGTGTTCCGAAATGGCTTTGGAAACAATTTATACATCGATCAACTCCGGTTACGAAATGGACCATTCACTGATCTTCGTGTAGTCGAGGTAATGGAACCATCCCCTGCTGTGTGCGTTGATTCCATTTTACCCAAAATTTTGTTGGCCAACTTAGGCTCCACTACGATTGAAAAGATTTCAGGAGTAGTTCAAAAAATAAATGGAGCTCAACAGCAGATTCCTGAGACTACCGTCAATTTGGCACCAGGGTCAACCACGATTCTCAATCTTCCTGAGATCAGTTTGAAAGAAAGACTCAACACGCTTTCGATCGAAATTCTTCCAGTAGGATCTGCCGATAATGAACCAGAAAATAATCGATTCACGGCTTACTTTACTCGGGTAACCGAAACCGATCGGGTTCCGTCACGAGAAACGTTTGACCAACCAGGTGGATGGGGCACCATACTCATCAACGGAGCTATGCCTTGGGAAACCATCAACACGAATAAGGGCACCTCCATTTCTTATCAGTCCTATTCCAATGAAGCTATTGGGGAAACAGCCTGGCTCGTAAGCCCGGTTATGGATATGAGCAAGGTTATCGAATCTTCGTTGTTTGCTGACTTCAGTTATGGAACACCGAATGGATTATCGGAACAAATCAAGTTGGTAGCCTCCACCAATTGCGGAATCAGTTTTGATGAAGTTTTTTATGAAGGCAATGCTGATGAGCTGTCTACGGTGCCGGGTGCTGGAAACTTTATTCCATCAACGGAAGATGACTGGAAAAGAAAATTTTTTGATGTCTCCTCCCTGGCAGGACAATCGAAAGTTTTGTTTGGCTTTATCATCACCAACAATAATAGCAGCAACCTCTTCATTGATAACATTGAATTCTATGCAGATAACGATCCGGAGCCTACTCGTATTGATGAGTTATTCAGTGTTTATCGCGATGGAAACACCAAGGAAGAGAAAATTACGTTTAATCTCCCAGAACGCTCAACCGTGCGTTTTCAGTTGTACGCTACCACAGGACATATTGTACTGGATAATGTGCTATCCGATGTACTCAATCAGACCTACACCCTTGACTTGCGTTTACCGTCAGGTCTCTACGTCTATCGCTTTGAGATCGGGGGCCGGTACTACGCTGTCAGGCATTTTGTGCCTTGAATTTGAGCGCAAACGGTCTTTACCATGGCCGAAGGAATGGTATCTTTGAGGTAGCATGAGTACAAGAAAAAAAGTAGCCATACTGTATGGAGGTCGCTCCGTAGAACACGGGGTTTCGGTCAATTCAGCAAAAAATATTTTTGAATTTATCGACCGAAATAAATTTGAACCAATAGCCATTGGACTTTCAACTACGGGTAAATGGTATCTTAAACAAACCGTTGATAAAGAAATCACAACCGGTCGGGAGCTTACCATCAGCACAAACCCTGAACAACCGGGATTCATCACTGAAGGCATCTGGATCAGGCCTGATATGGTATTTCCGGTTCTTCACGGCACGGATGGAGAAGACGGCAGTGTGCAAGGGCTGCTCACAGCTCTTCAGATTCCATTTGTTGGTTCCGGCGTACTTGGTTCGGCCGTCTCGATGAATAAGGTCATTGCTAAACAGATCTTAGAGGCTAATGGAATTCCAGTTGTGCCTTTCCTCTCTTATAGGAAGAGTCAAATAAAAACACTTCAGTTCCAGTATTTCGATGAAAGATTTGGAACTCCGTTTATGGTTAAGTCAGCAAGTCTCGGTTCGTCGGTAGGTGTAGCTAAGGTTCGAACTGAACAAGAATTTGAGGCGGCTTTGGAAGACTCTTTACGCTATGACGACGAGGTTATCATCGAAAAATTTATTCCTGGAAGAGAGATTGAATGCGCCATATTAGGAAACGATCCACCACAAGCCTCCCGACCCGGTGAAATTATTATTTCCAAGAAATATGATTTTTACAATTTCGATGCAAAATATGTCGATGCCGAGGCTGTCGAAATTAAGGTGCCAGCTGATTTGAATGAAGAAATTGCAAATAAAGTGCGGGATTTGTCTGTTCGAGCGTTTCAGGCATTACGGTGTCAGGACTTTGCCCGAGTGGACCTCTTTTTAAGTGGCGAAGGAATGTTTATTAATGAAATAAACACTATACCCGGATTCACCAATTCTAGTATGTACCCCATGATGTGGAGAGAACGTGGTGTGCCTTTTGGGGAATTAATCACGAGACTTATCGAACTTGCTGAAATTCGTTGGCAAATGCAAAATCAACACAATCGAGATTTTCAATCGTCTTTAAAATATTAACCACGTGGCGTTAAGGAAGAAAAAGATTCTGGAAGGTGAAACAATTGGCGACTTTATCAAGGCGCTGGGAACGGCTGGAGGAATTCTTGCCGTTGTTGCCGTAATTTATTTTTACATCTATCTGCCCCAAGCCACTAACCACAATGAAGAAATTCCGGTACCCAGTTTTCTGGGACTTCCATCGGAACTGATTGATTCAGCTATGGAGGCTTCCGGACTCCGCTATGAGATTAACGATTCGAGTTATACAGATGATTATGGTCCTTTGGAAATTGCCAGGCAGATCCCTAAGGCTGGAAGCATGGTAAAACCGGGGCGTAAAATTTTTATTACCATTAACCGCAGTGAGCCACCAACTGTTCCGATACCGCAGGTGGAAGACCTTTCCCTGATCAATGCGCAATCGATCCTGATTAGTAATGGTTTAAGACCAGGAAGAGTGATCTACGAACCAGGGCCGTTTGCTGACTTGGTAATCTCTGTTTCCCTAGGGGGAAGAAAAGTTCGGTCGGGAGCCCGCGTGGCCAAAGGAACATTTATTGATCTGGTTGTTGGCGATGGCGCCGGTCCAAAGGACTTTGTCATCAGCAGTCTAATAGGCTCCACATTAAAAAATGCCATGCTGCTGATTTCCAACTGGAATTTACATCTTGGAGATGTGCAGGTCGGTCCCGGAGCCGATACTACCGGCGTAGAATCCTTCGTTTACCGTCAACGACCATTGGCGGGTGATTCGGTACGGATAGGTGAACCGGTTCATTTGTGGATAGCCCCTAAGGGTTATGCGCCCCCAGATGATTCTACAGCTATAGACTTTTAAAATAGATCTAAACATGAGGATCTGGATTATCCTGATTTTTCTCAGCTCCATAGTTTCAGGACAAATCGTCCAGGTTCCCTTACTTCAAGCTGGAGAAAAAAATACGGAATCAGGAAGAACGTCAGTGCTGAATGCCATGACGCTACCTTTCTGGGATGATTTTTCCTTTACGCAGGTTCAAGGTTTCGCAAACGATACGCTCTGGGAAATTGGTAAAAGCACCAGAGTCACAACAGGTTTATCCATAGACCCTCCCTCTATTTATAGTGCAACATTCGATGGAATTGACTCCATTGGCAAACCTTATAATTTAACAGATATCTTGGCGAAAGGTCGAGCAGATAAACTGATTTCTCGGGAAATCAGAATGGATTTAGTACCGGAATCTGAGCGGTCGAGCGTCTACTTTAGCTTTTATTATCAAATTCAGGGAAAAGGAGAAGCACCGGATCAGGATGATAATTTTAGTTTGTGGTGGCTGAATTCAAGCGATGTCTGGGAAAAGGTTTTTGAAGTGGGGCGCCTGGAAGCAGGCGATCCAACTAAATTCAATTATGTCATTCTTCCGGTAAATGAAGAACGTTTTTTTCATGGAAAATTCAGATTCCGATTTCAAAATTTTGCCCGGCTCTCTGGTCCGTATGATATGTGGCACCTGGATTATGTGTACCTCAATAAAAGTAGAACAGCCGGGGAGCAATCTATGCCGGATCGGACCATAAGCTCCACGTTAACCGCTCCATTCAAAGGTTACTACAGCATTCCTCTACACCATTTAAAAGACACCTTTGCCACTGTTGGGTTAAAACCTAAAATCAAATTATTCGGACTGCTCGAGAACAACTTTCAACCATTTCGCTATTCAACATCGGTACAATTGAATCAGCTAACCGGTTCAACACAGGTGACTAAAAATATTTTGATAGAAGACAATGCCGTTCCCATCAACCCTGCTACAGGAGGAACTGAACTAATCGAGCCCTTCTCCATCCTAAATCTCAACCTTCAGAAAGTTTTTCCAGCGGAAGAAATTTCTTTCGACTCTGACTCTGTCCATGCACGCCTTCAATTTATTTTGAATTCAGAGGACGATAATCCACTAGTTTATCTTCCTAAATATCGACCGATAAATTTTTTAAGTAACGATACCATTGTCCAAAACTTCTCCCTGGCCAAATACTATTCCAGGGATGACGGGAATGCTGAATTTGGAGCAGGGCTGAATCAGCCAGGCACCGAGCTGGGATATGGTTTTGATTTACTTTATCCCACCCCAGATACCGTTGTAGCTGTTGATCTTTATTTTCCCCAGTTTGGGGATCAGAGCAATCAAACACTTATTCTCAAATTATGGAGCGGAGGAGAAGAGGGTCCAATCGCCCAGTTGCATCAACAAAGTGTTCAGGTAATCCGAACCGGAAACAATGAATTCATCCGTTACCAACTCACCGAACCGGTAATTGTATACCGTCGATTTTTTGTTGGCTGGAAACAGAATTCAGCCGCCGTCATTCCGGTCGGTTTTGATAAAGACACAGATTCCGGTGATCAGATCTATTATAACGTTACCGGATCCTGGGAACAAAATACTCTGCTGTCAGGCAGTCTCATGATCAGACCAGTTTTTGGAAGTGGGCAAGGAGTGGTCATCAATAAACTTGAGGACCAAAATTCAGCTCAGGTTTTTCCGAATCCTTCAAATGGGAAGTTCCGAATGCCTGCTGGCGCCCAAATAGTTTCAGTATACGATGTAATGGGTCGGCCCGTTCCCATAACCATTCAGAAAGAAGAACAAAGTCTTTTGGTTCACATGCCGGAAGCCACAAACGGCATTTATCTAATACGGTGGTTTCGTAACGGAATAAAATACTCGACTCGCGTTCTTATTAAAAAGGATTAATCTCTACTGGCACAGGTGTAAAGCAGGTGATCAAAATAAGTAACGCCAGCCATCCCAAAATTTTTCGCCCTGTAGAAAGCGGTTCTTCCACCAACGCCGGTGGATGGTAGATTCCAATAAAGCGGCCAAGTAAGAATGCAAAGAGCAACCAACTACCAAAGCCCATTAATTCTGGAAATAGCCACACAACCAGATACTGTAAAATAAACAGGGTTAAGGCTGCAATGAGTGTATTTTGCCAGTATAGTTTTAATCCTTTCAGTGTGAAGTAAAGAAAACCAATGTACAATGGTACAGAGATGATCATTTCATCAGCTGGAATTCCCGGATGAACAGTTCCCAATCCGGCAAAAAAAACGAATAAAACAAAAATAGTTATAGCTATTAGCCGATGTCCTTTCGTGCCAAAGAGGCCGTAGGTAACATGTCCACCATCCAACTGCCCAATGGGCATCAAATTCAAAGCAGTAAAAACCAGACTCAGATAACCTGCTAAGAGCCAAGGATAGTGAATGATTTCATGGGCATTGGGCATTCTGGTTGGATCAGCGAGCAAAGTGCTCATGGCCTCAAACAGCAAATTATTTCCGAGAGAAATGTCAAACCCTCCCTGGAGATAACCAGGCTGATACACAAATTGTGCATAGTCCATTCCAAATTTTTCGTAGTCTGGATGAATGGTGAAAATGTATTCTGGAGGAGGCAAATGGGTGAACCCCCAAACCAAGACAATCATGGCCGCAACAAATCCAGCCAGTGGACCGGCAATGCCAATATCAAAATTCTTTTTCAGGCTTGGAACTTGCTCACGCAGTCGGATAAGTGCACCAAATGTTCCAATTGAAAAAGGAAAAAGTATTGGTAAGTAGAACGGAATGTAATAAGGAAGACTGGCCTTTACCTGATGGTATCGAGCCGTGAAGTAATGACCAAACTCATGTACAGAAAGAATAAATAAAAAGGGCACTGAATAATTCATTCCCTGAAAGAAGTCGTCCCAGGTATATTCGCCAGAGAGAATACTCTTGCCAAATACCAATTCAGAACCAGCAAGTGTAGTGGTGAGTAGTGTCACCAGAAACAGGATTATCTGAATAAGGAGGGTTTTTCTTTCAGAATTCATTTGAATAGTTCAAATAAAACAGCAGGATTCTCAATCAATTTGGTTTGGATTCCCACCATGGAGGCTCCTTTGATGTTGTCGTGATTGTCGTCTAAAAAAAGTGTTTCATGGGCTAACAAACCATTTTCATTAAGAACAAAGGAAAATATATCCTCATTTGGTTTTCGCATACCCATCCTGTGAGAATAGTAAGTTTTTTCAAAATAATATTCCAGCGGGCGTCCAGGCGAAACAACTTCCATCATTTCCGTAAACCGCCGTAGGTGAATATCGTTGGTATTACTCAATAAAAATAACCGAAAGGTTCTTGAAAGTCTATCTAGTAAGTGTAATCGCTCCTCAGGTATTCGAATGAGCATAGAATTCCATATTTCAGAAAATTCCTCAAAAGTCATATCCGTTTCTAGTAAATCATTAGCGCCCTGAAAAAAAGCAGCGTTTGTCAAGAGTCCCTTTTCGTAATCATGAAAAGTTTGTGATGACCAATAGAGTGACTTTACTTGATCCGATGTTTTTCCGGATCTTTCGGCCATTCGG
>JBMSPY010000056.1:0-9794 GCA_049423005.1 Cyclobacteriaceae bacterium | reverse complement strand
TATTCTGATTGATTTCTGCAGAGATATCTGGCAGTACATCAGCATGAATTACTTCACCCAAAAAATTAAAGAAGGGGAAGTTGGTAGTTCCGCGATGCCGCATAAGGTGAATCCGATTGATTTTGAAAATGCTGAAGGCAATCTTGGCATGGCTAATGCTGTTTTTGGCCACCTAAGCGAAAAGCTTCCTATAAGCCGTCTGCAACGTGATCTTACCGACAGCACCGTTTTGCGCAACATTGGTGTTCCGTTGGCTCATACCTGGCTTGCTTTTAAATCGATCTCCAAGGGTATTGAAAAGCTTCAGCTTAACCGTACGGCTATTGATGCCGATTTGGATGATAACTGGGCTGTGGTTGCGGAGGCGATACAGACCATCCTCCGCCGCGCCGGCTATCCCAATCCTTACGAGGCACTTAAAGCTCTGACGCGGACCAACGAGAAAATTACGGCTCAGTCACTTCACCAGTTTATTGATGGTTTGGAGATTTCTGATGATCTGCGCAAAAAGCTTAAGGCCGTAACGCCCTTCACGTATACTGGCATCTGAAATCGGTTGGCGGTTTAGGTCTATTCCTTTATTTTTAGACAAACAACCCTTGGCACGCATGCGTGCGACTAAGACCTTTTTGATTTTTTCTCTTCTGATCTTCCTCGTTTCCTGTTCGGAACGGAAGGTTAGTTACAATGAAGAGATCAAGCCTTTGATCAATAAGAAATGTATCTCTTGTCATGGCGGAGTTAAACGTAATGGAGGCTTTAGCTTATTGTTTCGTTCGGAGGCTTTGGACACAACGGAATCTGATAAGCCAGCTATTATTCCGGGAAACGCGCTGGCTAGCGAAATGTTTGTGCGATTGACGCACGCCGATCCGGAGGAGCGCATGCCTTATAAAGAGGAGCCATTAACGGAGGAAGAAATTGAGCTTATTCGACGTTGGATCGATCAGGGTGCGGAATGGGAAACCCATTGGGCTTATCGGCCGCCGGTTCGAAAAGAAAAGCCAACTTTTCTCACCGCCTTTTTTGGAAAGGAGGGAGCATTTTTAAAAAATAGGATTGATGAATTCACGCTGGAGCGGATGCGCAGCAAAGGATTTGATCCTGCTCCCCAGGCTGAAAAAGAGGTGTTGATGCGCAGGCTGTATCTGGACTTGACCGGTTTGCCGCCGTCACAGGAAGAAGTCAAAAAATTTCTTGAAGAGGATGACGCGCAGGCTTATGAGCGGCTTGTCGATACACTACTTCAGCGACCCGCCTTTGGTGAAAAATGGGCAAGTTGGTGGCTGGATATGGCCCGCTACTCCGATACCAAGGGTTACGAAAAAGATGCGTCACGTTCTATCTGGCGTTATCGTGATTATGTGATTCGCTCATTTAACGAGGATAAACCTTTTGATCGGTTTACCATCGAGCAATTGGCGGGTGATTTGTTGCCGGAGCCTACCGATGAGCAATACGTTGCCACGGCTTTTCACCGCAACACCATGAGCAATGATGAGGGTGGAACCGATGACGAGGAATTTCGTGTTGCGTCAGTGATCGACCGGGTCAATACGACTTTTCAGGTTTGGCAAAGCACCACGTTTTCTTGTGTACAATGCCACAGTCATCCTTACGATCCCTTCCGGCATGATGAGTATTATAAAGTCTATGCTTTTTTTAATAACACCAGAGATGAGGATACGGAAGGTGATTTTCCAAAGCTTCGTCACTATGAGGTTGTGGATAAGAAGGCATTGGACGATCTGCTGTCCTGGACTAAACGTGAACAGCCTGAAAAAGTAGATGCTGTAAAACTCTTTCTGCGAACACTGGAGCCAAAAATGCATCCGCATCGTTGCGATGAATTTGTCAATGGGTCGTTGTTGGATAATAAATGGATCGGAATTCGTCATGGGGGAAGATGCAGAGTGGCAGCGGTAAATCTTAAGGACAAAGAGTACCTGATGATGAATTACTGGACCAGTCAACAAGGTGGTCGTTTTGAAATTTCAATCGACCGCCCGAACGGACCAATTTTGGCAAGTGGAAATCTGAAGCCTACAAAAGGATCGGAGGCTGTTTATTTTAAACTCGATCGCCGGGTTTTGGGTAATGGTCCGGATGTTCGCAATCTGTATTGGAAGTTTTTTAATTCCCGAATTCCGGCTGATCAAGCGGTTTGTGGAATTGAATGGTTTGTTTTTCAAGAGGCCTGGCCGCTTGGAAACAAAGTGTTGACCGACGGTTATATGAAACTGGTAAACAGTCGGCCGCCACAGACACCGATCATGGTAGAAAATAAGGCCGAATACCGTCGAGCGACACGCGTGTTTGAACGGGGCAGCTGGCTTGTCCAGGGGGCAGAAGTTCAACCTGCGATTCCGTCATTACTGACGGTAAGCGGAAAAAACTTTATGTCTGACCGACTTGGATTTGCCCAATGGCTTGTTGATCCGGCCAATCCCTTAACCTCCCGTACAGTGGTGAACCGGTTTTGGGAACAGCTTTTTGGCCAAGGATTGGTAACTACGTTGGAGGATTTTGGTTCTCAGGGTGAATTACCATCCCATCCCGAATTACTCGATTATCTGGCGGTTCAATTTTCGGACGAATACCAGTGGAGCATCAAAAAGATTTTAAAGGAAATGGTTTTGTCGGGTACTTACCGACAGGACAGCAGAATTCGTGATGATCGTGATCCATCGAACACGTGGCTTGCGCGTGGACCAAGGGTTCGGCTCACTGCTGAGCAGTTGCGCGATCAGGCACTGTCGGTGAGCGGATTACTCAGTAAAAAAATGTATGGTAAAAGCGTGATGCCATATCAACCGGAAAATGTCTGGCAGACAGTTTACAGCGGAGAATCTTGGGTACTTAGCGAAGGAGAAGATCGTTACCGTCGTGCTATTTATACATTTTCAAAACGGACTAGTCCATATCCATCGGCCATGGTGTTCGATGGATCCAGCCGCGAAGTTTGTGTGGTCCAGCGGGTGCGGACCAATACACCACTTCAGGCTTTAGTGACCATGAACGATCCAGTATTTATAGAAGCTGCTGTTGCATTGGCGCAAACGCAAGCACCGAACATACCGGTTAAAGAATCGATTAAGGCGATGTACCGTAGTGCGGTTTTTCGGGATCTTTCAAAAGAAAAGCTCGTGGCGTTAGTTCAGTTGTATATTGAGTCGTACGAAAAGTTCCAAAGGAACAAGACCTCTGCTGAGGCTTTGATGGGATGTTCATCAGCCGATCCCTCCACTGCTGCATTAAGTGTTGTCGCTTTGGCTGTTTTAAATCTGGATGAATTTTTAACCAAGGAATGATGGAGTTGCCTTTTCATAAAGAGTTGTTGCAGGCTGAGTCCAGGCGTCACTTTTTAAAGGAAGTTGCTGGCGGTCTCGGGTCATTGGCCTTGGCGTCTCTTGTTGGCTGTAATTTTCCTGGCACTTCAAAGTCAGCAGGTGGCGTGAACCCGATGGCGATTCGACCGCCGCATTTTCCGGGCAGAGCCAAGCGGGTGATTTTTTTGCACATGGCCGGAGCGCCAAGTCAATTGGAGCTTTTTGATTTCAAGCCCGATCTTCAAAAACTGCACGACCAGGATTGTCCGGCCTCACTATTGGAAGGAAAAAAGTTTGCATTTATTCGCGGTGTTCCAAAAATGTTGGGGCCTCGTGCCACCTTCCGCCAATTTGGCGATTCCCGCGCGTGGGTCTCCGAGCATTTACCCCATTTCAGTACGGTGGTTGATAAGGTTGCCTTTTTGAAAGGAGTTACTACCGATCAATTTAATCATGCTCCGGCACAGTTGATGGTGCACACCGGAGTGCCGCGATTGGGTCGGCCGAGTATTGGTTCGTGGGTAACCTATGGATTGGGTTCAGAGAATAGCGACCTTCCCGGATTTGTAGTGCTTACTTCCGGTGGTAAGACTCCCGATGCCGGCAAGAGCGTATGGGGTAGCGGATTTCTTCCCTCGGTGTATCAGGGTGTTCAGTGCCGTTCGGAGGGTGAGCCCGTATTGTATTTGAATGATCCGCACGGAATGGATAGAGAGCTGAAGCGTCAAACACTCGATGCCATCAATACCATTAATCAAAAACATTTTGATGAATTTGGTGATCCGGAAACCGCCACGCGAATTGCGCAATATGAGATGGCCTACCGCATGCAGATCTCCGTTCCGGAAGTGATGAACATCAACGATGAGCCGGAGGCCATTCATCAATTGTATGGAACAACGCCTGGAAAAGAATCGTTTGCCAACAATTGTCTGCTGGCACGAAAGCTGGTTGAAAAAGGTGTTCGCTATGTTCAATTGTTTGACTGGGGCTGGGATATGCATGGCAACGCACCGGATGTGGCGCTTGAGATAGGCATGCGTAACAAGTGTCGAGAAATTGACCGTCCCATGACAGCGTTGCTTCTCGATCTCGAACAGCGAGGTTTATTGGAAGATACGTTGGTTGTATGGGGTGCTGAATTTGGTCGCACGCCCATGCAGGAAAATCGTGATGGAAAGAAAATGCCGTTTTATGGACGCGATCACCATCTCGAGGCCTTCACCATGTGGATGGCTGGTGGTGGTATCAAGCCCGGAACCACGTGGGGTGAAACCGATGAGATCGGATATTATCCTATTAGCGGCAAGGTTTCTCTACACGATGTTCAGGCAACTATCCTGGATCGTCTGGGCATGGATCATGAGCAATTGACCTATCACTTTCAGGGAAGGCCTTTCCGATTAACCGATGTAGCCGGTAAAGTCATACGGGAAATTTTAGCCTAGCTTAATTTTGGCATTGAGTTGATCAACCATCCGATATTCGTAACCAATTCCTATTCATTTTTTCACCTGACCACATGGCTAATTCATTTCGAACATTCTCACACTCCATAGCTACCCATCCAACTTTTCAGCGACTGGTTAGCGTCATGATCATACTTTGCTCCATTCTGCTTGGATTGGATACGGCGTTCAAGGGGCAAGAAGTGGCTTTAGATATTATCGATGATTTTTTTACTGTCTTTTTTGCTTTTGAAATTTTGGTGCGCTTAGCTGCTTATGAAAATCCGCTTCATTTTTTTCGTTTACTGACCTTTCATCGAAAAGATGGATTTAAAGTTAAGGTTGAGGAGGAGGCTTTCTGGAATTGTTTTGATTTTACAATTGTCTTTGTAAGTGTAATCGGTTTGTTTTCTCATCTGTTTGAGCATCCTGAGTTTTTAATTGTAAGTCGTCTGTTCCGGGTATTACGCGTTTTGCGATTGTTGGAAGTGAGTGAGTCATTGCGTGCTGTGGAGAAGAAAATTGTTAGCATTATTCCAACCATATTTTCTTTTGGCTTGTTGTTGGCCATCCTTCTGTACATCTATTCCATTATTGGAATCTATCTCTTCGGTCATACCGACTTTGGACGCGCAAACTTCTCCACGATCACTACAGCATTTATGTCGTTGTTTCAGGTGATGACTTTGGATGGATGGTCTGATTTAATGCATGAGGTTAGTCTGAGTACGGGTCAGGAATGGCTGGTGGAAATATATTTTATAAGTTTTGTGTTGCTTACCGCGATTGTTAGTTTTAATGTGTTCGTTGCCGTTCTTACCTCGCAGGTTCATGAGCGGGTGATCGAGGATCAAAAGCTTAATCAGGGTAATTTGTCTCGGATTGAAGGTGAAATCGTTGAAGCTTCTCAAGAGCTTGATGCCGGCATGAGTGAGATTGCACGTGAGTTGAAGGAGATTCGTAAAGAGTTGGCGGAGATGCGCAGCCGACAACAGCCTGGTCAGTAATCTATTTGTTTACGGTCATAAAAAAAGCCCCGCCATGTTGCGGGGCTTTTTTTATTTGAGTTAAAAAATCAGTGCGCTGCTGCAGGTGCTCCTTTTTTCTTCATCCAGAAGAGTAGGATCACAAATAGTACAATTAGAATGATCGGGAAGATGGTCATGGTTTGCATGGTTGCTTGTCCGGCAGCTAGTTCCATGGCATCGCCTTCAAGTCCTTTTACTGTTTCTGCGGCACGTGCAGAATCAATCCATCCGCCAATAATCGGTTGCCAGATGGAGGTCGAGAACATACCAAATGCACCAACGACAGACATTCCCAATGCTCCGCTGAGCGGAATTTTTTCAGCAGTGAATCCGATCATGTTTGGCCAGAAATAACATACGCCCATAGCAAAGAATATGGCGGCCACATAGGCCATGGTTCCGGTTGAAACGCTAAACAGATAAATGCCGATGGCCGTGAATATGGCAGAGCCAAGAAGTACACCTGTTTGATCGAATTTGTGCACAAACTCGCCGCCGAAATAACGACCAACAGCCATCAATCCTGTTACCAAGGCCAGAATCACCATCGGCTCGGCGCCGCTCTTAGACAGCAATAAGCTGGTCCATTGCTGCGGTCCGAATTCGGAGATTGCTGTGAGTGTCATACAGGCGCAAATAAAAATGAATAATGGTGTGGCCATAGCCTTGAAATTGCCCGCGAGTGAAGCGACTTCTGCGTTCTTAGGTTCAGGGAATGTTTGTCCGTAGAACATATAGGCATAAATCACAGTTGGAATCATGATGATCCAGATTTGTGCTTGCCATCCCAATTCCATTTTGGTCATGGCCAGGGAAACCAGACTACCCAAAACGATTCCACCAGGGAACCACATGTGAAAGCGATTCATGAGGGTGTTCATGGTCTTGCCACTGTAGGCATCTGCAATCATCGGATTGCATGCTGCTTCGGTACATCCGTTACCCAAGCCAATGAGCAGGGTAGAGAGTAGTAGTCCATTATAACCTCCGGAGTAGATGGTGAGTAGGATACCGGCAGTGTGGGCAAAAAATGCAAATTGCATAATTCGCTTGGGTCCTATGGTGCGATAGAAAATACCGCCGATGACCATAGAGATTGGAAATCCAACGAACCACATGGAGTTGATGAAGCCAAGTTGTTCAGCAGTTAAGCTGAATGATTGTCCAAGTTCTGGTAATATGCCGGCCCTGATGCTAAAAGAAAAAGCCGTTGTAATCAGGGCGAAACAACTGGCATAGAAAAGTGTTTTCGAGTTCTGATCATTCATGTGTTTTGGGGTTTATGTTTGGGATTGGGTTTCGTGTGAGGTCTTAAAAAATAGAAAACATGAATTGAAATGTCGGTCTTTTTTACCTCAGAAACAAGGGTATTTTTGTTGGTGAACAATGCGCATTGTATCTTTCCTCACACTTGAATTGAACCTGTTGTATGCTTCTCGGATTGGATATAGGAAGTTCTTCTATTAAGGCGGCGTTGGTGGATGATCAGACCGGAAAAACAATTGCGGTCGCAATGGCCCCGGTTGAGGAAATGACCATTCATTCTCCACATCCGGGTTGGGCGGAACAAGATCCCGATACTTGGTGGAATTATGTAGTACAGGCTCTTGGTCAACTCAGGCATCAGCATCAAGCTTCACTAAAAAACGTCAAGGCCATTGGAATCAGTTATCAGATGCACGGTCTGGTCGCTGTTGATACATCAGGTAGTCCTGTGCGACCGTCGATAATTTGGTGCGATAGTCGGGCTGTAGAAACGGGCGAGCGTGCCGCTAAAGCACTTGGACAAGAGTGGTGTCTTCAACATTTACTGAATGCACCAGGAAATTTCACGGCTTCTAAATTGGCCTGGGTTAAACATAATGAGCCGGAAGTATTTAGCCGCATTCATCGCTTCATGCTTCCCGGTGATTACATCGCTTATAAACTAACTGGAGAAATCTCCACTACCGATACTGGACTATCAGAGGGTACGCTTTGGGATTTTGCGGAATCCAGACCTTCGCAGGAATTGTTGGATCATTATGGTATTGGCGCTGAGATGGTCGCACCACTTCATCCAGTTTTTTCTATTCAAGGCCGCGTTACCGCCGCCATGGCTGAAGCCATCGGGCTCTCCGCCGGAACACCTGTTTCCTACCGTGCTGGCGATCAGCCCAACAATGCTTTTTCATTGAATGTGTTACACCCCGGAGAAACTGCGGCTACGGCCGGAACTTCCGGTGTAATTTATGCCGTCACCGAGCGTAAGGCGTTTGATCCTCAGTCGCGGGTAAATACCTTTCTTCATGTGAACCATACTCAAGATCTCCACCGCCACGGAGTGCTTTTGTGTATCAATGGTACAGGAATTCTGAACAGCTGGTTGCGTAAAACACTTGGAGGCCTGGATTATAATGACATGAATAATGCTGCGGGAGGTGCACCGGTTGGCTCTGATGGTCTTCTATTTTATCCTTTTGGAAATGGTGCGGAGCGTGTTTTAGCCAATCATAACCCAGGTGCTTCTTTACTTGGATTGGATCTCAACCGCCATCAACAATCTCATCTGCTGCGCGCCGCACAGGAAGGGATTGTATTTTCCATGTTTTATGGATTTGAAGTGCTGCGAAATATGGGTGTGCCCACCAGTGTGGTCAGGGCAGGAAGAGCCAATATGTTTTTGAGTCCGTTGTTCCGGGAAGCTTTTGTCAATACGCTTCAGGTTCCGCTGGAATTGTACGATACCAATGGAGCTGTTGGTGCTGCTATTGGCGCTGGAGTTGGGGCAGGGATCTATGAAACGTTCCCGGATGCTTTCAGTAGTTTGCAACTCCTACATACCGAAGAGCCCAATCCTCGAATCATTCCAGAGTACCGTGAAGCTGCCAGGATGTGGTTGGATCGTTTGAGTTTCTGATCAATTTATACCCCATTTAGTGGCCAACACTTTGATAAAGTAGCCGCCAACCACAGAGCGTGCCTGGAATCCAACTTTTTTTCCGTCAATTGTTTCGTGCCAGTCTGAAAGTGGCACCCGCGTAGGCGTTTCTGTGGCAAAGCGATAAACCGGGTTGATCAGTTTTTCAAAATCCAGATTGTTATCCGTTAATGTTGCTGTCCAAAGTATCCAGTCGGATTTGGTGTATGTTCTGCGGCTGTCGAGGGGAAGACCATAAGCATTTTGCTTGGTGAGATACCACGCCACTTCCTTTTGATAGACTTCCTTTGGAAAAAGATTTAACCCCAGCAGTTTGTCCCAAACAAGATTGTACTTCTGGCTCCAGGAAAATTTGTTACCGAACGTGAGCCCGTAGTGGTCACCGGCATCCGCTAGTTTCATCCAATCCAATGCCATTGTTTTCGCCAGATTCAGGTATTTGTCACCAGTAGCGGCGTCACCCATGCCTTTGGCCATCTGACCGTAAGCACCTAAAGCAACGATGGCTTTAATGGATAGATTGGCATTGCGGGCCAAATGTCCGGCGAAGTCATCGGTGCACAGTTGATTGACCGGATCAAAGCCATTCTTTTCGAGGTATCGAGCCCAAAGACTTAGTGCGGTCCAGTGCTTTTGAGCATAGTCAAATTTTCCACGCGCTTTGGTTAGGGCTGCGGTGAGGATGATCATATTGCCGCATTCTTCCACCGGCATATCAGCGGGGTAGGTTTGTCCAGTTGCGATAGGGTATGTCCCCAAGTCGTGTGCGGCAAAAGGCTTGGTCCACTTACCGCTTTCAGTGTAGTAAAATATTCCATTGAGCATTCCCTCCAGAAGCGCAGGCTGATAGGCCAGGAATAAAGGTGCCGAGGGATACGTGACGTCAACTGTACCAATCGATCCGTTGGAAAAATTTTCCTTCGACAAAAAAAGTACTTCTCCGGATGGTCCCTTGACCAATTTATGTGCGGCAATAGCCTGACGGTAGGCCATGATGCATAATCGCGCATAATTCCGTCCGCCCGCTTTAAGGGCATCCTGCCAGATTCGTTGATCGAGTTCCTTCGCA
>JBMSPY010000055.1:0-9919 GCA_049423005.1 Cyclobacteriaceae bacterium | reverse complement strand
AAATGGTGGCCGAAAAAGCTTCGATGGGTTGGAAGCCCGTAAAACTTCTTCACACTTCAGTATATCTGCGCGGTATTCAGCACCTGAACATGACCAACCATTGATATGATGATAGGTGTGATTTCCAATACCATTTCCGGAACTCAAAATTTTTTGGAATGTCTCTGGGTGTTTACGCACATTATCGCCAATGCAAAAAAAAGTTGCTCTTGCATCGACTTTATACAGTTGATCCAAAACAAAGTCTGTAGGACCCGGCATAGGTCCATCGTCAAATGTCAAGTAAACGATAGGTTTTGCACCAACAGGTATTCTCCAAACGAGATCAGAAAAAAGTTTGGAGATAATGGCAGGTGGTCGATAAAACCTCATGACGTATTGATGCAGATTAAAAGCTCAGGTGGTTAGTTGATTCGGCACGAAAGCATGGTAATATCATCGCGGTAAGGGTTTCGCCCTTTAAAGCGATCAAGCGCAATAATCACATCCTGGTGCAACCTATTTAGTTCCGGATGAGGATTTTTTGTCAAATAATCAGAGAGCCATGAAACACCGAATTCTTTACCTGCTTCATCCACAGTTTCAGTTAATCCATCAGTAAAACAGAGAAGAGTCGCGGGCAACTGAAGAAGTATGTCTCCTTTTTTTATCGCAGGTAATTTTTCTACGGCACCAAGGATGGTTGAGCCATGCTCCAGGTAGGTGATTTTTAGGGATCCGTCAACCAAAACTGGAGGAATGTGCCCCGCGTTAATATAGGTTAACCGATTAGTTGTTAAATCTATAAGGGCAAGGAAACAAGTTATAAAGCGCTCTCCCTTAGTAATCTCCAGAACGCGGGAGTTGAGTGTTGAAACGATTTCCATCAAATCGAGGTCTTGCCGCACGAGGGTCCTCAGAGAGGCCTGGAAATTAGACATCAGCAACGCGGCACTTACGCCTTTGCCGCTCACATCGGCAATACAAACCAGAAATTTATTTTCTGAAACCGGAATGTAGTCGTAATAATCTCCGCCAACTCGATCATGAGGTAAGTAGCTAGCCTCTACCATTACCGGACCAACTCGTGGAAGATTTTCAGGAAAGAGCAGTTGCTGAACATCACTGGCAATTTCCATTTCCTTTCGAAGGGCTTCCTGCTCCAGTTCTTTACGTGCCAACTTTCGGTTTTCTATCGCAACCACCATAATGTTACACAGGGCCTGAAGGAAACCAAGTCGTTCATCGTTGCTCGATGTCGAAAAAATCTCTTCGACTCCGCCAACAAAAAGCAGGGAAATAATGGTGCCCCTATGTGCAATGGGAATAACCAACTCAAATTCAGAAAATGGACCTGATGCCGGTAGCTCCTTCAACCGGGTGATTGCATTTAATTGAGTAAGAGAATTATCCGGAGATACAAGGGTGTAATCCGTGGTTGTTCCAAAGCTTACTTTTCCAAACCATTTCCCATCACGAACGAATAAACAGAGCTTGGTAAACTTTAGGTTTGAGATAACGGTGAACTTGAAGATCTTATAGAGCGCCTCTTCTGGCACGTTGTTATTAATGGCCTGAGTAATCTCCAGCAGGGCGTTGATCTCAAGCTCTTTAAGTTCCAAACGATGCTGCAGATCCTGCTTATTCATAAGGACAAAGTTAACACGGGAAACAACGGGAAAAAAAGTTAATCAGATGTTGACTTTTCTCCCCTTCCACTTAGGTTTTGCCCAGAAAGAAAACAGCGCCACCACAATTACATAAACAGGATAGAGTAAACCAACAACAAGAAAGTCACCCAAACGAAACGAAGCGTGTTGTCGCCCGGCCTCTTTTTTTAAAAAATAACCCTCAGCAAAAAATTTAATCAGTAGAGAAACATGAACTACTTCCAATGAAACTAGACCGGTCAAAACCAACCCTAATGTGATTATCTGAATGCTGAAAATCCAGACGGCCGCAAAAAAAGCAACAGGGTCAGTATTATGACGCC
Source organism: Cyclobacteriaceae bacterium (assembly GCA_049423005.1). Lineage (GTDB taxonomy): Bacteria > Bacteroidota > Bacteroidia > Cytophagales > Cyclobacteriaceae > ELB16-189. Next base: position 7,947 of record JBMSPY010000055.1, on the reverse strand, counting down.
ACTTTCCAGCCCAGCGAATTCGTTGATGTAAAAATTCACGGAGACTCTGTGCAGAGGATGTTTCCACTACGGCACCAACCTCATCAGCAAACCGAACACACAACGGATGATTCCGGCTGAACTTTCTCAATAAAAACTCATCGTCACCAGATGAAAAATGTTCATTCCCAGAATAGCCCTGAACCTCAAAAAAAGTTTTCTTTAGGTAGGCCAGATTAGCTCCATTCGCCATGAATGGATAACCCAGCTTAGCAGATAATCTGGTAACTCCCATTACCGAGAAGAACTCCATTGCCTGAAGCCTTCCGAAATAATTACTTGCTTCGATTCGCACCGGACCCAATACCATCTTTACCTGGTCGGAGTCAAAATTTTTAACAACAGATTCAATCCAATGCGGATCATGCCTGCAGTCTGCATCGGTTGTAAGAATTATATCCCCTTTGGCTTCTGAAACAGCTCGCTGAAGGTTCTGTTTTTTTCCCTCTACTCCCTTCAGAGGCGGAAGATAGCGGAGTTGAGAAAAACCGTGCTGATGAACAATCTCAAGTGGACTGTCCTCTGAATGATCATCGATCAATAAAAATTCATGAGAACCAGCATAAGAGATACGAGAAAGGTTAGCCAGCAACTCAGGAAGCCGCTGTCGTTCATTTCGAAAGGGAACCAGTACGGAAACACTGGGAGGTTGTTCAGTACCGGGTGATTTCCGGTCTTTGTTAACTGTCTGAGGCTCGTACCGTGTAGCCAAAAATAACCCAAGTGCATAAACGATCAGGAAAAACGCAGAAATAGTCAGGAGCACAACTGTTATCGTTTAAACTAATTCAAGTGGTATATTGGCGCAATTGAAGATGCTTAAAAAACCCATCAAAGAAAAAATTATTCTTGGCCTAGACCCAGGTACGACCATTATGGGCTACGGTGTCATCCTCGTAAAAGGAAGTGACATAAGTGTCCTGCAGTTTGGAGTAATCAAACTCAATAAGTACGATGAGCACGAACTTCGATTAAAAAAAATATTTGAGCGCGTACTAGCCCTCATTGAAGAATTTCATCCGGATGAAGTTGCACTCGAGGCTCCCTTCTTTGGAAAAAACGTGCAATCCATGTTAAAACTTGGCAGAGCACAAGGCGTGGCCATGGCTGCAGCTTTATACCGCGAGGTGCCCATAACGGAATATGCACCTCGAAAAGTAAAACAAGCTGTAACAGGAAATGGAAATGCGAGCAAAGAGCAAGTCGCAGCAATGCTGATGAGTTTGTTTAAGATTAAAGAATTACCAAAGCTACTCGACGCCACCGATGCCTTGGGTGTGGCGCTGTGTCACCACTTTCAAGGAGGAAAGAAATCGGCCAAAACAGGTTCCTGGTCACAGTTCATTAAGACCAATCCGGGAAGAGTAAAATAAGTCCTAGCACCGAAGGCGGTGAATTTTTCTAATTTTGCCTCATTCCATGAAAAAAGCATTGGTGCTGGTATACAGCGATTTGCGCCATGACGCGCGCGTGAGTCGACAGTTAGACTTTTTATCCATCGATTTTCAGGTAACAGCAGCAGCTTTTGGAAATAACGATCAACCGGGGCACGCCTATATTGATCTTCATCCAGACAAACTTACCTTCTGGCGAAAACTAGAGATTGCCTTCTGGTCTTTAGCCAGAAACTACAGGCGATCCTGGAATTGTTTTCATCCCATCAGCGAAGTTGGAGTTCGTCTTCAAAAAGGTTCGTGGGACCTTATCGTAGCCAACGATATTGATTGTCTTCCTCTAGCCTTTTTTATTAAGGGTAACTCAAACGCCAAAGTAGTTGTCGACGCCCATGAGTACTCCCCTCTTCAATTTGAAAATTTATTATGGTGGCGGCTAATCTTTCAACCTTCGATAAACTGGATTTGCAGGACTTGGCTGTCACAAGCAGACCTCGTATTCACAGTAGGTACCGGACTGGCCGAGGCTTATCAAAAAAATTTTGGTGTACATCCAATGGTCATCACCAATGCACCGCCATATCGAGAGATTGAGCCTACACCAGCCGACCCGAATCGCATTAAACTTGTTCACCACGGTATTGCCAATCCATCGCGACGTCCCGATTTGATGTTCGAATTGATGCAGCATCTAGACCATCGATTTGAGCTCGATCTATATCTAATGACTAGCGGATACGCCTCCGGACGCACCAAAAATTACATTAAGGAGTTAAAGGAACGATTCGCCACCAATCCACGTATCCGCATTCATGACCCCTTACCTCAACATCAAATTGTACCTACCCTCAACCGCTACGACCTCGGAATCTTTCTTTTGCCTCCGATTAATTTCAACTACGCCAATGCACTCCCAAACAAGTTTTTCGATTTTATCCAGGCCAGACTCGCCGTGGCTATAGGACCCTCTCCGGAAATGGCGCGAATTCTTAAAGATTATGGTAACGGGGTAATTGCTGATGATTTTGATCCGGTCACCTTGGCCCAAAAACTTAATGCGTTGACGCCAGAGATGGTCAATCGTATGAAACAACAGTCGGTATTGGCTGCCCAAAATCTTTGTGCTCAGAAAAATGGAGTAATTTTCCGGGAAGCCATTGCACGCCTATTTTAATTCATGGGTATTGTAGCCAGACAAAGCATTATCACCTCACTAATCTCTTACACCGGGATTGTTGTGGGCTACCTTAATCTCGTTTATCTCTATCCGAAATTTCTTGAGTTGAGCCAGGTAGGTTTATTACGAACCATTCAGGATGCGTCCATTCTGATGGTGCCTATTGCCAGTCTGGGTCTCCCACAAATTATTAGCCGGTATTATCCACGCTATGCCGCACAGGCAAACCGATATTCGGCGTTTACAGGACTCTTGCTCATTGGGGCTGCCATCGGCTTTCTCATCGTTGCAGCCGTTTTCAGTTTCAGCCAGGATTTTCTTTTCAGCTCCTTTCGGGAAAAAGCTCCAGAAGTTATGGAGCACACAGGACTAATTCTATTGATGGTCCTCTTATTGAGCTATTTCGGTATCTTCGAACAAATTGCCAGATCTCAGCTGCGGATTTCCACTCCCGCCTTTTTACGTGAAGTTGGCGTTCGATTACTACAAGCCGTTATCCTGGGTATGTATGTATTGGAGTGGATTACCTTCAATCAATTTTTACTTCTGTCGGTATTACTCTATGCTGGCTTAGTCATCTTTCTGATTTTTTATCTGAACATTCTCGGAGCGAAGCCAGAACTTCCAACTAAACAAATTTCATCACTTGAATTCAAAGAGATTTTTCTTTTTGGAGCCATTAGTTTCATCGGAGGCGGCTCCTCCATCATTATTTCAAAAGTTGACAGCCTGATGGTCTCAGGAATGGTGGGCCTTGAAGCCGCCGCCATTTATACAACAACCTTTTATATGGCAACGGTGATTGAAGTGCCAAAAAGAGCCATGACTACCTCAGCAACAGCCATTCTGTCCATGTCTTTTGAAAAAAATGATATAAAGAATTGTGAAAAGGTCTACCAACAAACTGCCTTAAATCAAATGATTATCGGGGGACTCTTGCTGATGGGACTTTGGGCCAATACCGATAATATTTTCGCCATTATGCCAAAAGGTAATTTGTATCAGGCCGGAGCAAACGTAATTTTATTAATCGGACTCACTCGGCTTATCGACATGTCGTTTGGGCCCAGCAGTGAAGTGATTGGCCTTTCGAAATACTATTGGTTTAATTTAGCCGTAATCAGTTTTTTAGCTGTTTCTTCGATTTTGCTGAATTTGATTCTGATCCCTCAGTACGGCATTACAGGAGCAGCAATAGGAACGTTGATTTCTATTTTTACATTTAACATCCTTAAATTCTTCTTCATCTTAGCCAAACTAAGAATCCAACCTTTCAACTCTGGAACGCTCAAAACCATTATCGTCATTGGGCTTACAGTGGTATGCAACTTGGCCATGCCAACCATGAAAAATGTTTGGATCGATATTTTGGTCAGATCCAGCGTGGTGACACTTTTTTATGGAACGCTTATTTTGGGATGGAACTGTTCACCAGAAGTAAACATCCAGTTTAATAAATTATTAAAGACAGCTGGCCTAAAGAGATAAATCCAACCTGCACCTAACCGAGACGGTTGGCATGTCGCGAAACCAACTTCCATTTTCCTCCTGAGCGGATATAGACCTCTGTAAACAAAAGGTCAACTTCCATTCGATTTCCGTTCAGACTTACGATAAAATGACCTTTTCCAGTAACGACGGCTGACCGTCGGTAAACACGTGAATGAAGCTCAACTATTTGGATATCGTGAAAAATGAGTTTGCCGTTAAAATCCTCTATAAAATCCTTTTTAGTTTGGATCCATCCATTGGAGTGGATATACGAGAGTCGTTCGTCAGCCAGCGCACTCAGTGAATCGATTTTTTTCTCAACCATCCATCTGAACTTCTTTTTAGCCAGATTCATGATTTCAGTTTCTTCCTTGGTTTGACCAACTGCAGAAAAGGAGAAAAATAAACTGATCATCAAAAAGAACGTCTTCATAAATTTTGGTTTATAGCTTACAATGATTTTAGATATTCCGACATACGAGCAGCAATACGTTCACGTGAAAAAACCATTGCCGACTCTGGCATCGGTATAAACGCTTTTTTCTGCTTCCACAATGAGTAAGCGTTTTCAATATTTTGTTCAATCGCTTGTTCATCATTAGAATCGGCCATCATACCTGCCTGGGTCTCCTTCAAAACCTGTGCGGCGTCTCCTTGCGAAGGACCAACAGCAATCAGCGGAAGACCAGTGGCCAGGTATTCGAAAAGTTTACCTGGTAGAAAGCCTTCAGCATCCTTATAGCCAGTTAAGAGAAGCACTACGGCAGAAGTTTGGCCGTACAAGCGAATCAACTCGCTATGATCGACGGCCGACTCTACCTTAACAACACGCTTAAGAACGGCGTCCTCTTGAACAAAAGTGGCAAAGCGATCATGAACATGTCCGGTAAACCGCACCTCAACTGATTCCTGAAGCGAATTTTTTAAGATCCATCGACTAAGGACCTTCAAGAAAGGCACATAATCACAAGCCGGGTGAAGAATGCCTACATGTCGAATAACAAAAGAAGGTGTCCAGCTGTGTCGAAGGTCCTTAAAATCAGACACATCAAACCCATTCGTAAAAACATTGACCCTACGGCTAGCCAAACCACCAAGTTGTCGCCCATAAAATGGGGAGACGGTTGTAACCGCATCAGCTGAATGCAGAACACGTTGCTCCAGCTTTTTATGAATCGCCAGAGCTAATTTTGTTGGGCGCATACCTAGTAAAAAGCCCCAGGTTGTCCAGGGATCTCTGAAATCAGCCAACCATTTCAGATTGGGCACTTCCTTCTTTAATCGAAGTCCAATAAGATGAACACTATGCGGAGGCCCTGTCGTTACAATCTTTTCGATTTTATGTTCTTGAATAAAATCCTTCAGGAAATGAACGGAAGGTTTTACCCAGAAAACCCGTGGATCTGGAATGAAAAAATTTGCGCGAATAAATCCCAAAAAGCCTTTTGGTTGAGCTATCGATTGAGTCTTGCCTTTTTTCCTGTCTCCAAAAAATCTTTTTACTCGATCAACTAGTTGATAAGGCTCCCAGATAGGAAAGTGAAGAACTTCCGTTCCGGAAGGAATATCTGCAAACAAGGATGGATCTTTAATCTCAAAATGAGGGTCAGCTGGGGTAAATACAATCGGTGTAATTCCATATTGGGGAAAAAACTTAACGAACTTCAACCAGCGCTGAACACCGCTACCTCCAGATGGCGGCCAATAATAGGTAATGATTAATATCGGCTTATTCTCAGTCACCAGTCTCAATAGTTAATCCCAACCCCGGAAGATTCAAGAAGTGAGCCATTCTCGTACGCTCGCTTTCCGTTCACAAAAACCAGTTTAATTCCATCGGAAAACTGATTCGGATTTTCGACGCTGGCTTTACCATTAATCTTGGCTGGATCAAATATGACCAAATCTGCTTTGTACCCATTTTCAATTACTCCCCTGTTTTTCATAGCCGGAAGAATAAGATTTCTGGGCATCGTAGTTACTTTTTCCAAGATCGACTCAAGTGACATACCCATGTTTAACCCGTGACGGATCGCAGTAGAAAAACAACCTGCACCACGGGGATGAGAATTTGCACGTGGCTCTGATTCAATGCCGCCATCGGAACCAATCATACAAAAGGACTCTTTGAGCGCAAGATTAACTGTTTTATCCATAGGCAACGTTCCTTCCGGAACAGCCGCAAGCTTCATCATCTTTCGGTATTTCAAAAATGACTCAGCAGCCAACCGCTCTCCACTCCCAACCAGCCTTAGATCTTTATAGTCCAAACCATAACGCTCACGCCATCCCTCATCAAAACGTTTCGAATGAAGGTACGTTGCCCAATAGGAATACGGATAAACACAACACGTAAGCTGAAGGCCTGAAGAATTGGCCTGACGTATTTTCGCCAAAGCCTGCTCCATATGGAATGTGCCGCCGGTAGAATGCAGGTGATCAATATGTACACGCGCCCCGCTTTCTTTGGCCAAGCGTATGGCTTCGTCTACACCTTGCAATTCCTGACTTTCGGATGAATAGCGCAGATGAAGAAAAAAAGGACGATCGTATTTTTTGGCCAATCGGGCATAGGAAAGAACCTCCTCATATGGCGTTGGCTGATACTCAATACTGTGAGACACACCTAATGCCCCAGCTTGAAGATTTTCTTCTACCAGGCGCAATCTGTCTTTTACATTCGGATAAGCATATCGAATCCGCATGACAAAAACAGAAACGCCATAGTTGATGAAATGTGGGCGCTGACCAAAGTAATCGTAGTACCATTTTACTTTTTCGCTACCGCCATGCATCTGCAAAGCAGTGGTGACCCCATCCGTCACTTTAAATTTTTCAAAAATCCGATAGGTCCGCTCTGGATTTGCTGCATTATCGGCGAGAATATCTATAAAACCTGGAGATGCAACCATGCCGGAAATATCCGTTACCGGCATATCTGCAGGAATATCCTTCACGATCGCTAGATCACCTGAAGTCGTTATGCCCAAAGAAAGCGTCTGCCATCGGCCCTGGTACCAGCACTTTCCCCCTTTCAATACGTGTTGAAGGACATTTTTTGTTTGGCCCGAAACAAAATAGGCAGAGGCAGGAACAGCCATCGCCAAGGAAAGAGACTTCTGGATAAATCTTCTGCGTTGCATGAAACGTTCTAAATTACAAATAACTCGATTCAACAGCATTTCTTTCCATCCGGCGCTCATAAATCTCCCAAGCCCTGTTTACTTTTGGCATGATTGTAGTTCTATTTAAGTGAAAGGCCTTATGCTGCTCCGTATCCTGGTCCTGATCATCCTGTTTCTTTCGGCGTGCAGCCCTAAGGTTGCCACCGTTCAATCTCCGCCTAAACCAGAGTGGTTAAAACAAAAGCCGGTAAGCAACACCTACTATTACGGTATCGGGCAGGCACTTAAGGATGGCAAAACCAACCACTTGTCAGCAGCAAAAAATTCAGCACTGGAAGATCTTATCAGCGAAATCAGAGTTACAGTTTCAGCGACTTCGGCCCTCTCTATTTTAGATGCAGGAAAAGAGTTCACCGAAAAATATGAGCAAATTATACGAACCTCTGTTGCAGATGATATTGAAGATTTTGAGCTAGCCGGAAGTTGGGAGGACGAAAACAACTATTGGGTCTGGTACCGGTTATCCAAGCAGCGATATCAGGAGATCAAAGAAAATCGAAAACAAGCCGCTGCTTCCTTGGCGCTTGATTTTTATTCAAAAGCAAAAAAATCTGAACAGGAAGGAAATATTGCTTTAAGCATTGGATTTTACCTGAAAGCCCTTCATGCACTTGAAAAATACCTCAATGAGCCTGTGCGTGTTAACGCTGAGGGAAAAGAG
>JBMSPY010000054.1:0-10394 GCA_049423005.1 Cyclobacteriaceae bacterium | reverse complement strand
ATTTCAGCTTCTAAAAATTTTATGGCCTCCGGATAACTAAGTTGCAGGACCTGGACAGCCTTACGGTTACCCGGACTTTCGCGCAGGCGTTCTACTGCATCCAATACAGCCTGAACATAATTACCTTGGTCAAATGCTCTTTGTCCTGAAACGCAGCCCTGAATGATCCAACCACCCAGAAGTATCAGCACTAACCCAAAGGACCTTAGAAATGAATACATAATAATTCTAATGCAGTAACCGTGCCAAGGGCAATCGACCACTTGACTATTTATTATTTTCTCTGACCAAAAGTGAGCAGATCGCTGCCACCAACATTAACACTCCGCCAATCATGACGGCGGTGAGGCGGTTGTTGTCAAGCAAATTCGACATTATCCAGCCAAAGGTCAGGGAGGCAATAATTTCTGGCAGCACAATGAAGAAATTAAAAATACCCATATAAACGCCAATCTTATCCTCCGGTATGCTTCCACTAAGCATCGCGTAAGGCATCGCCAGAATACTGGTCCAGGCAATACCAACCCCAGTCATTGATAAAAACAACATAGAAGGCTCTGAAACAAAGGCCACAGAAATGAGACCTGCTGCTCCGGCCGTAAGGCACAGCGCATGCGTGATGTTGCGTCCAAGTCGAGCGGCCAATGGTGGTAACAAAAAGGCAAAAAGAAATGTGACGATGTTGTAAAAAGATAAAGTAACTCCGGCAAATTCAACTCCACGGGTATATAACGGATCTGAACTATCGGAGGCTCCAAAAACATTTCGGGCTACTGCTGGCGCATAATAAAACCACATCAGAAATAAACCGGGCCAGGTAAAGAACTGAACGAGCGCCAACTGCCGCATGGTGCGGGGCATGTGAGATATGGCCGAAAAAATACTTTTTACTCCAACCAAAAATCCCTGACTCTCTCGGTTGTGCTTTCGAAAGGCCTCGATATCAGCGGGAGGAGTTTCTTTGGTGGTGAAAACAGTATAAAAGACCGCAATAAAAAAAGCTGCTGCACCTGCATAAAACGAATAAACCACAGTCAGGGGTATTCCACTTTCTGAGGTAGCATCACTTATTCCAAACCAATTTCTAAAAATCCAGGGAAGCGCTGAAGCCACACTGGCACCAATACCGATCATAAAGCTCTGCATCGAAAAACCAGAAGTTCTTTTTTCCTCCGGAAGTTGATCAGCTACATAAGCTCGAAATGGCTCCATAGAAATATTGATGCTGGAATCCAATATCCATAACAATCCTGCAGCCATCCATAAGGCAGAAGAATTTGGCATCAAAATCAAACACAGTGTCGATAATATGGCACCAATCATGAAGTATGGACGGCGCCTTCCGTAGGTGGGATGCCATGTACGGTCACTAAGATACCCGACAATCGGCTGAATGATCAGACCAGTCAAGGGAGCAGCTAAAAACAGCATGGGAATTTCTTCCGGAGTAGCGTCCAGATATTCATATATGGGACCCATATTGGCCATCTGCAAAGACCAGCCAAACTGGATTCCTAGAAACCCTATGCTCATGTTCCAAATCTGCCAGAATCCAGGTGTTCTTTTTTCCATAAGCATCGGTAAGGTTAATGTTGGTGCCTCAAGTTAAATCGGCGGAAACGCAATCACAACCTCGTCAGGCGTATAAGGAATAACAAATTGCTGAACGGATTCGGAGCCAACATCAGGGGCCGACTCCAGGGGATCAAATTTCAGCATGGGCAGGAAATAAGAATGCTGAATCGTTTCAGTCTTAACATGCTTTCCATTACATATCATCGATCCGCCATCGGAAACCCCATGAAGTACTACGCGAATGTGTTTCCAGGCAGGAACAAAATTTCCATTTGAAGCAGAAAGGGTAATTTTTCCATTTTCGGAATGTAGAGTGCGGGTTACACAGGCACCAGATTGATAACCATAGGTTTCACCATCATCCATGTACCATTCAAAACTGCTCCGCTCTTTACCCGGATAAATATGGAGGTGAACAGTCTCTGATTTTTGCTCAGTGCTCTGAACAGGATCCTGCATAATCAGAACTGAGCCAGCCCGTACGTAAACTGGTAAACGATGCACAGGACTATCGGTTGCCAGGATCTGTTGACCCTCAAAATATTTTCCATCGTAGAGAGCGTACCAACCACCTTCCGGCAAGTAGACTTTAACCAATTCTTTGGTGCTGTCACACGCAGCAACTAAAATGGAAGGACCAAACAGATATTGATTTTCGAAGGCACCTGAATACACCTCCTCTTGATGAGGCCATTCGATAGCTAGTGTCCGCTGAACCGGCATTCCGGTAACCGAAGCTTCATGAAATAGGGAATACACATACGGTAATAACTGGTAGCGGAGCCGCAGGTAATTACGGGCAATCATTTCAACTTCCTCACCATAAGACCATGGTTCACTTGACCTGGAGTTGATCATAGAATGAACCCGGCAGAATGGCGAGAGCGCACCGATTGATATCCAACGAGCAAAAAGCTTAGGCGAAGCCTCACCCACAAAACCTCCAATGTCGTAACCCGAAAAGGGCACACCACTCAAACCCAAACTGGAAACCAATCGAACACCCAACAGCATGTGTTCGTCGTAAGCCACATTGTCGCCGGTCCATAATGCCGCATAGCGTTGCACGCCGGCATAACCGGAACGTGTTAAAATAAAAGGACGTTTCCCCTGAAGATGTTCTTTAGCCCCGTCATAACTGGCCTCACACATTTTCAGACCGTAAACATTTCTTCCTTCGCGGGAAGTGCGGATCTGTCCCTCGAAATCAAACAGAATATTCTCCGGCATCATCTGACCCCAGGAAGAAAATTCATTCATGTCATTCCAAAATCCACGTACGCCTGAATCGGCATAAGACTTCATCCACTTTCTCCAGTAATCGCGTGTTTTGGGATTAGTGAAATCAGGCATGTGGCACCATCCCGGCCAAACTTGACCGGTGTAGGGCTGACCATCCGGATAGTTGAGGAAAAGGTTCTCACGTAATCCTTCATCATAGGCCTGATAACCTTCCTCTGCCTTAATGCCCGGATCACACATGACCACAACTTTAAAATTTTTGGACGCCAGGTCGTGGATCATTTTTTCTGGATGAGGAAAATATTCCGGATGCCACGTGAAAATCTTATACGCATCCATGTAATGAATGTCCAGAACAACTGCATCTGCAGGGATTTCCTTCTGACGGAATTTATCTGCCAGATTGATTACCTCCTGATCCGGATAATAACTGTATCTGCACTGCTGAAAGCCAAGGCTCCATAGTGGAGGTAACGGCATATTTCCAGTAAGCCAGGAATAAGCTGATAATATTTCGGGTATGGATTTTCCATGAAGGAAATAATAATTCATCTCGCCGGTATCGGCATAAAAACTCGATGTCCGGTTGTTGCTGGCACCAAAGTTGAAAAATGACTTGGCTGAATTATCAAAGAATATTCCATAGACGAGTCCACTGTGGACGCCGAGGTAAAATGGTATGGTGGAGTAAATGGGATCACTACCCGGTCCGTAAGCAAAGGCATCGGTGTTCCAATGCTGATAACCCTTGCCCCGACGATCGAGTGGTCCAGTCTTCTCTCCCAAACCGATAAAGCGCTCACCGGGATGTAGTGTTTTGTAGGTTGTTACTTGCTCTCCATTCCAGGAAGTTCCCAAACCTGGCTCATCCTGGTTGATCACCTCACCTTTTGGATCGACAAAGCGAACCTCAGCCGTAGCTTTGGATACATGAACTGAATAATGGGTTCCGGTAAGAACAAACCACTCTTCCTCATCTGCAAAATCCTGAAGACCAGATTCGGGCTGCGCTACAACAGCATAATTTAAGTCTGGTGTAAAAGCGCTCCGACTGAAACGTACTCTTACAATGTGTTCGTTGTAAAACTGAACCGAGAAGTTAGCCTTCTCCGTTGTACCGATTAATCCCAGACTTGTTCGTTCCACCCCATTAATAGATCCGGGATTTAGTATCGGGCTAGAGAAGCTGCTTTGATTTTTTTTAGCAAGTGACTGTTCCATCAAAAAATTTATCGAATGAGTTTGGCAAAAAGTTTTTTTTAAAAAAATGGTTTATAAAAATGAGAAGATGACATAAAAACAGCTAAAGTTTTTGGCAGAAAAATTCAGCAAACGATTGCGCTTTCAATTGAACTATTCTCGCAAAGAAGATTCCCGAACCACCACCGATGTTTTAAGTGTAATGGTTTCAGCAGGCAATACCCCTTTGTCCTCCTCATGCTCAATTCGTTTGATTAACATCCGAACGGCACTTTTACCCATTTCAAATCCAGGTTGGTCAACTGAGGAAAGCGGTGGTTCGGTCATTTGGCTGTAAAACCAATTTGAAAAACCAATTACGGCGATATCGTGGGGTATCTTATAACCCTTTTCTTTGATAACCTGCATGGCTCCCATAGCCAGAACGTCATTGTTGGCAAAGACTGCATCTGGCTTTGTCTTAGCAAGAAGTAATTTCTCCATGGCCTTTTTACCCTCCTCCAAGCTCCCGCCCTCACATTTCACCACCAAATCCGGATAAAATTTGATTTTATGGTCTTTCAAAGACTCCTGAAACCCATTGAAGCGCTGTTGAGTAATTCCCAAATTAGGTGCACCCATGATGTGCGCTATCTTTTTGCAACCCTGTTGTATGAGGTGCTCGGCGGCCTGCTTTCCGCCACCATGGTCATCGACAATAACTACGTTCCGATTTTGACCGGGAAACACCCGATCAAAAAAAACTACGGGAATTCCCCGGTTTAGAATGGCTTCGATATGATCATACTCAACGGTTTCGCGAGAGAGGGACATCAGCATTCCATCTACCCTACTGTTGAATAATGCTTTAACAGCGGCACGTTCCCGATCCAAGGACTCAGCAGACTGAGTAAGAATGACATTGTAGCCCAACAAATTAGCTTCGTGTTCGATTCCTGAAACAACGGTTGAAAAGAAAAAGTGGACAACCTCAGGGATAACCACCCCAATGGTCCGGGTTTTTCTGGACCTAAGGCTCAGGGCCACCACATTAGGCTCATAATTCAGTTTAAGCGCCAGCTCGTGAACAGCCCTTTTGGTTTCCTTACTGATGTCTGGGTGGTCCTTTAATGCCCTGGAAACTGTGGAGGCTGAAATGCCCAATTCCCGGGCAATATCCTTAATGGTGATTTGGTTGTATTTCATGGAACCTGGTATGTGTTGTAACTCTTAAAACCCGGCTTATACAAAAGAGTTTTTTTTCAGAATCTGTCAAAACTAGAGTGAAAACTAGGGTGAAATAATGGATGCCTGCAATTTATTTGCGCAAACGTTTGCGGTTACGTTTTCATAAATTTTTTCAAAGATTTTGACCGAGTAACGATGCCATAGGATATATTACGGACCGTTTTGCTGAATCTTAATCGATTTTGTGCGTGTAAGATCCTGTAAAACATAGAATCAGTTACCTAAAACCAAATTAAAACCGTATGATGAAAGCTCTACTCAAGGGAAGCAGACTCCTGTTTGTTTTCCTGATCTGCGTGGGTTTCTCAGCCTTTGCGCAGAGGACGGTGACCGGAAAGGTTACGTCCGCGGAAGATAACGCCGGTATCCCCGGTGTTAACGTAATTGAGAAAGGAAAATCGAACGGTACCGCAACCGACATGGATGGAAATTTCTCCATTTCTGTAGGCAGCGATGCTGTGCTGGTATTTTCCGCCATCGGCTACTCCACTCAGGAGGTATCCGTGGGTTCACAAACCAGCGTTTCGGTATCACTTTCTGCCGATGTCACTCAGTTGACTGAGGTGATTGTTACCGGTTATGCTTCTCAGTCTAAGAAAGAACTGACCAGCTCAGTTGTTTCCATCGGCGAGAAGGACTTTAACCGTGGTAACATCAACGACCCCACCCAGCTCCTACAGGGTAAAGTCCCTGGCTTGAGCATTTACAACCGTGGTGGTAACCCGAACAGCCCTGCCGTTATCCGCCTTCGTGGTATCTCTACCGTAGGTGCAAACGCAGAGCCTCTCGTTGTAATTGATGGAGTTATTGGTGCATCACTCGAGAACGTTGACCCTAACGACATCGAGTCCATCAACGTATTGAAGGACGGTTCTGCTGCCGCTATTTACGGTAGCCGGGGTTCTTCAGGTGTTATCCTAGTAACAACCAAGCGTGGTGCCAGAAAAGCACAAGCTACTCAGGTAACCTACAATGGTTACATGGCAGCAGCTTCTGTGTTGCGCAACCAGCCTGTTATGACCGCTGACGAGTACATCGCAGCAGGTGGTAACGACCTCGGTTACGTTACTGATTGGCAGAAAGAAGTTACTCAAACTGGTATCAGCGGTGTTCACAACATCGCCCTCTCCGGCGGAACACAGAACACCAGCTTCCGTGTTTCAACTAACTTCCGTAACATCGACGGAGTTCTCAAGAAGTCAGGTTTCGATCAAATCAACGCGCGTGCTAACCTTAGCCACCGCGCCCTGAACGATCGTTTGACTATTGACTTGAACATGTCAGCTACGACTCGTAACATTCAAAACTCCTTTAACGAAGCACTTCGTTACGCAGTACTGTTCAACCCTACTGCACCGATCCGTTTCGAGGACACTGGTGAGTTCTATCAGGCTATCCTGTTTGATAACTTCAACCCTGTGGCTATCCTTGAGCAGAACGTAAATGAAGGAAAGCGTAAGACCATCAACTTTGGTGGTAAGGTAGATTATGAAGTTCTAAAAGGTCTTACTGTTACCGCTAACTTCGGTCAGCAGTTCGAATCCGGAATGAACAGTGAGTACTACTCTCGCTCTTCCCTCTTCCGCGGATTGAACCGTGGTGGCTTGGCCCGCCGCGGAGCTTCTGACCGCACTTTCTCCCTGTTTGAAACATACGCTACCTACTCCAAGTCTTTCGGTAATGCGAAATTGGATATCACTGGTGGTTATTCCTTCCAGGAAGACAAGTTTGAGGACATCTTCATTGAGATGGGTAACTTCCCTAGCGACGCGTTAGGATTTAATGCCCTTCAGAATGCCGGTGACCGTATCTCCGGTCTTGCCGACAACGTGAACATCTCCAGCAGCCGCTCTCCCAACAACCGTATCGCCGCTACTTTCGCCCGCTTCAATTTGACGCTGGGCAAAGGCATCTTCGTAAACGGTTCCGTTCGTAGAGAAGGTTCCACCAAACTCGGTGAGGACAACCGTTTCGGTGTGTTCCCTGCATTGGGTGTTGGTGCTGATTTGAAACAGTTCATCTCAATACCAAGCTTCGATCAGTTGAAAGTACGTGTTGGTTATGGTGTGACTGGTTCACTTCCAGGACCTGCAGGTCTTGCACAGGATCTCTATGGTTATAGCTTCACAGGTGGTGGTGCGGTTGTTAAACTGCGCGACGCGAACAAAGACCTGAAGTGGGAACAAAAGAGTGAAATCAACGTGGGTGTGGATTTTGGTTTAAAAGGCCGCCTCACAGGTTCACTTGATGTTTATCAGCGCGACATTTCTGACTTCATCCTAGAGCGTGAAGTGGATGCCTCTGTTTACCTCTCCGGTCGTCGTTTTGAGAACGTAGGTTCACTCCAGACCCGTGGTGTGGAATTGAGCTTAAACTACAACAACATTAAGTTCGGTGAAGTATCCTGGACCCCTGGTCTGGTGCTCAGCAGCTACAAGACTACGCTGACAGACTTCTTGCCCGGTGTAACCGAGCAGATGCGTTCAGAGCTTGGTGCTCCTGGTCAGAACGGTACGTTCATGGTACGTGTAGCCGTTGGCGAGCAAATCGGACAAATCTGGGGACCTGTGTTCACCGGAGTGGAAACCAATGTTCGCGACGGAGTAACATACGGTGAACCTACTTACAAAGACATCAACGGAGACGGAACAGTTAACGTTTCTCAGGGTTCAGCCCTTGCCGACGATGGTGACTTTACTGAACTCGGAAACGGTATCCCTGCAATTGAAATGGGTTGGTCAAACCAATTCACCTACAAGCGTTGGGATGTTAACGCCTTCTTCCGCGGTGCATTCGGCCACAGCCTGGTGAACAACTTCCGCGCGTTCTATGAGCCAATCGACCCAGGTGCGATCAACTCCTACAACCGTGTGATCACTGACAAAGCTGCAGCCGGTCTTACCACTGCTAAGTACAGCTCACTCTACGTAGAAAAAGCTGACTTCTTGAAACTTGACAACTTAACTGTAGGTTACACCATTCCTACGGATAAGGTTAAGGGTATCCAGAGCCTGAGGCTCTATGGCAACGTGCAAAACGCCTTCGTACTTACCAAGTACACCGGTATCGATCCAGAGCCTGTATTACAGGATGCCGGATCAGCCGACAACGGCGGATTCCAGGGTGGTGGTGGCGATGTGTTGGCTCCCGGTATCGACCGCAGGAACAACTACTTCACCTCACGCACCTTTACTGTTGGTCTTACCATTGGTTTGAAATAATTAAAACAGATCAGGTATATGAATAAGTTATCTAAGCTTTCTCTTCTCTTCCTGTTTGCAGGTTTGACTGCCTGTGGCAGCCTCGACGAGGAAATCCTGGGCTCATTCACCGAGGATTTTGATCCTGAGAACCAGGGCGTTGGTATCAAAAACAACGTAAACAAAGCAAGTCCTAATGACGGCTTGTCCGGTGCTTTCGGTAGCCTTCTAAACGGAACGGCGAACCACTTCAATTACTTTACCGTAAACGAACTTGCTTCTGACGAAGCTGTTATCACTCAAAAAGGTGGTGACTGGTTCGATGGTGGTATTCTGATTGACATTCACCGTCACAACTTCAGCCCGCAAAACGGTATGTTTAACGAAACCTGGAAGACGGCCTATGACGGCATCAACCAGTGTAACTTGTTAATCGCCTCCAGCAGCACAAACACTGCGCAGAAGGCTCAAGTTCGTATGGTTCGTGCATACCTCTACTGGAGATTGCTCGACACGTTTGGTCGCGTGAAAATCATCACACAACCAGGTGTTGACCAGGCCCAGGAAACCCGGGCTAAGGTGTACGAATTCGTAGTAAACGAATTGACACAAATCATCCCGAACCTCCCTGCAGGTCGTGCCGACTACGGTCGCGCCAGCCAGGCTGCTGCTCAAGCGCTTTTGAGCCGCGTTTACCTGAATGCTCAGGTTTATGCTGGCACTCCAAAGTGGGATGAGGCTATTGCCGCTGCTGACGCTGTAATCAACTCAGGTGTTTACGATCTGGATCCTGATTACAAGGACGTTTTTGCTCCAGACAACGTGGATAACATCGAGCACATCTTCATCGCTGCCTTCGACGAATCGACTGGCGGTGGTATGAACCTTGCTCAGATGACTCTCCACTATCCTTCACAGTTGACCTTCCGCCTGCAACAGCAGCCTTGGAACGGTTACTCTACACTTGAAGAATTCTTCAACCTGTACCAAGATGGTGATGAGCGTAAAGCCAACAACTTCATCTATGGTCCTCAGAAGGACTTCAACGGAAACCCTATCCTCGACCTCGCGTTCGATAAGGGTGACCCAGATGGAGCTGAGATCAATTATACTCCTGCCATCAACATGCTGCAGCCTAACGGCTCACGTCAGGCCGGTGCACGTTTTGGTAAGTTCAGCTTCAAAGCAGGACAAAGCCCGAACATGGACAACGACTTCCCGCTCTTGCGTTACGCAGAAGTTCTGCTGAACAAAGCAGAAGCTACTTGCCGCAAAGCTGGTAACTGGAACGATGCCACTGCGCGTGCCATTGTTAACCAACTTCGTACCCGTGCCGGAGTATCCACCTTTGCTACCATGACAGAGGCTGACTATCTCGCTGAGCGTGGTCGTGAACTCTTTTTGGAAACCCTCCGCCGCACTGACCTGATCCGTTACGGACAGTTCGGTCGTGCTTGGTGGGAAAAGCCGGCGCACAACAACGCCAATTTGAATCTGTTCCCAATTCCTTTCAACCAGATTCAGGCTTCCCAGTCCGAAACCTTTAAGTTGACCCAGAACCCTGGATACAACTAAGAGTCGGATTTTATGATTAAAATAGCGCCCCTTATGGGGCGCTATTTTTTTATATACCTACTACCCATCACTCTGCTCTGGATCTCCTGTAATCCAGAAAAGCAAAGCCAAAATCCCTTATTTAAGAATCAGGCCGAATCTTCCGGAATTACCTTTAGTAATAATCTGAAGTTTACAGCCGAACTCAACCCCTATACATTCAGGAACTTTTTTAACGGCGGAGGAGTGGCCATTGGAGACATCAATAACGATGGATTGGCCGATATTTACTTTTCCGGAAATCAAACTGGAAACAAGCTTTACCTCAACGAGGGTAATCTGAAATTTAGGGACATCACCATTCAGGCCGGCGTGGAGTGTTCTGGTGTGTGGTCC
>JBMSPY010000053.1:0-10397 GCA_049423005.1 Cyclobacteriaceae bacterium | reverse complement strand
AAATATTGAGAAACGGTCTGCAGATCGTGGTGAACAACCATTACCGTACCTCCTGAGGAGGTCATAGATTGCAACAGTTGAATGATGGCCTTTTCGGTGGCTGCATCTACTCCGGCAAATGGTTCGTCCATAAAATACAATTTGGCTTGTTGTGCCAAGGCGCGAGCTAAAAAGGTGCGTTGCTGTTGTCCGCCTGAAAGTTGCGAAATCTGCCGGTTGGCAAAGGTCTCCATACCCACCTTGGTCAGGCAGTCCATGGCTGCTTCGCGGTCCGCTTTACGCAAACCTTTAAACAATCCCAATCGACCATAGCGTCCCATCATGACCACATCCAGAACCGAGGCGGGAAAATCCCAGTCCACAGATTCGCGTTGGGGAACATAGCTCACCAACTTTCTAACCTGATTGATGGGTTGGTCAAAAATTTTAACGTAACCACTACTCCAGGGCAGCAATCCCATGGCTGATTTAATGAGCGTGGATTTCCCAGCTCCGTTTGGACCGATGATGCCAACTAATTTTCCTTGTGGAATGAGCAGATCAATGTTCCAAAGAACAGGCTTCTTATCGAACGAAACGGTAAGGTCATGGATCTCGAGGGCGGGAGTTGAGCTCGTGATGGGATTGTTCATTTATTTTAGGGCTTGAGTGATTGTTTTAACATTGGCCCGCACCATCCCGATGTAGGTACCTTCCGGAGTATTCCACGGCCCCATCGCATCTGAATAAAGGGCACCGCCGATCCGGACATTCCAATTTCGTTGGCGACAACCGTCAACTACGGCGTTTATGGACTTCTCAGATACAGAGGTTTCGATGAATATGGCTTTGATCTTTCGTTGGGTTATAAATGTGACTAGTTCCGTAACATCCCGGAGTCCAAATTCTGAGAGTGTAGAAATGCCCTGAAGTCCTCTCACCTCAATTTTGTAGGCATCCCCAAAATATCCAAATGCATCATGCGCAGTGATCAGGACGCGTTGAGCATCGGGTAGACTTTGAATGTTTTCAGAGACTTCGCGGTGAAGGGAGTCAAGTTGCAGGAGATGATGTGCGGATTGATGGCGAAAAGTTGAATCAAAAATTGGATAGCGTGTAGATAATTCGGTTTGAATAGTAGTGACGGCGTGCTTCCATAAAGAGACATCAAACCACACGTGTGGGTCGTGAGCCCCGGCAAATCCTGGTGCTGTTCTCAAAAGGGAATCTGGAATATCCTTGGTAACTGCTATGACGGGTTTTATGCGCCCTAGCTTTTCGAGCACTTCTCCCATTTTTCCTTCAAGGTGAAGTCCATTGTAAAAAATAATATCTGCACCTGTCAGTCTTTCCAAATCACCTTGTGAGGCTTTGTAGAGATGGGGATCAACTCCAGGGCCGATGAGTGCCACTACTTCTGCATGATTACCGGCAACATTTTCCGCAGCATCTTTGATCATACCGGTAGTAGTTACGATCCGAATTTTCCCACTTTGCTCTTCCTTTTTTTTGGGAGCACAAGCTGCGAGCATGAGAATCAGAAAATAAGATATGGTCTTAAGCATGTTCTGTAATAAAAAGGTTTTCACTCACTTCACGGGAAATTACCACTCGGCCTTTTTTGTGGACATCGATCTCCATCGATCCGTCAAAAGTCCTTCGCTCAATGATTTTAATCCTGACCCCAATAAAAATTCCAATCCTGCTAAGGTATTGCAGCAAGTCTGGTGATCCGTTTCGAATGGATCCTATGAAAGCGCTTGAGCCGGGCGACAACGAGGCTAACGGCACGTGATTGACTTGTTGAAATCTACCATCACGGTCTGGAATGAAATGACCATGTGGATCAAAGGCCGGTCGACCCAAAAAATCATCAAGTTTATTGATCAATTCATCGGACTGAATGTGCTCCAGCTGCTCGGCTACTTCATGAACTTCGTCCCACTGAAAGCCAAGCTTTTCCACTAAAAACGTTTCCCACAAACGATGCTTCCGGATAATGAGCAAGGCGCTGGCTGAACCTTTATCGGTAATTCGCACACCCTGATAAGGCTCGTAGCGGACCAATCGCTTGGTGGACAGCTTCTTTACCATATCCGTGATGGAGGCTGGCGCTGTTCCCAGTCGGGTGGCTAACTCATTTGTGGTGACGGATCTTCCCCCATCGCCGGATAAGTGCCAGATGGTTTTGATGTAGTTTTCTTCGGTTAGGCTTAGATTCATAGAATGGCAAAAATAAAAATTTAGACTAGCCTAAAAAAATGTTTTGACTCATGTTTTTGGTCTAATCTTGGTTAGAGTGTGCAATTCCTTCATTTTAGCTTTCTTGCGTTCAATTTTTATATGAGTTATGGTACATGAACAGGTGATCCTTGAGGCTTGGGAAAATAGAGAATTACTAAAATCGCCTACGCATCAGGCGGCCATTCACGAGACCATTCGGTTGCTGGATGAAGGTCGTATCCGCGTGGCGGAGCTTAAGGAAGGAACTTCTGAATGGAAGGTCAATGAGTGGATTAAAAAAGCCGTAATCCTGTATTTTCCAATTTGCCAGATGAAGACGATAGAGGTTGGACCTTTTGAGTTTCATGATAAAATACCGCTGAAGACTGGCTATCAAAGTCTTGGTGTACGCGTGGTACCGCATGCGATTGCGCGTTATGGTTCTTTCTTAAGTCGTTCGGTCATTTTAATGCCCTCCTACGTAAACATCGGTGCCTATGTCGATGAGGGTACTATGGTTGATACCTGGGCCACCGTGGGCAGTTGTGCGCAAATAGGAAAACATGTTCACTTAAGTGGGGTAGTTGGAGTGGGTGGAGTGCTGGAGCCAGTCCAGGCCGCTCCGGTTATCATTGAGGATAATGCTTTCATTGGATCGCGCTGCATCCTTGTAGAAGGTGTTCGCGTTGGTCGGGAAGCTGTTCTTGGCGCTAATGTTGTGCTTACAGCCTCATCGCGCATTATTGATGTATCCGGAAGTCAGCCGGTGGAGTACCGAGGTTATGTACCGGAGCGTAGTGTAGTCATTCCTGGGACAGTACCTAAGGATTTTCCGTCAGGTACGTATCAGGTGCCTTGTGCCCTAATCATTGGTAAGCGAAAGGAATCTACCGATAAAAAGACATCCCTTAACGACGCATTGCGCGATAACCAGATCTCAGTCTGATTTTTCGGCATCAGGTTTGTTATATTTCCTCTGTATATGGGACGCTATTTGTTGATTTGGCTCTCTTTATCATTTAGTACGCAGACGATGGCGCAGCCTGGTCCTGTCATGAAAGGTCCTGGTAACACCAGTTTTAAAACTGGCGAGGAATTAACCTACAAAGTGACTTTTGGATTTTTTACAGTGGGCAAGTCGGTTACCCGGGTGGATCCCGCTTTTCATCAGGTCAATGGAAAGACCTGCTACAAAATCGATGCTTATGGTGAAACCAGCGACTGGATTTCCTGGGTTGCAAAAATCGACGATAATTGGGGTGCCTATCTAGATACGGCCACGATATCAACGCAAGTCGGTTACCGAAAATTACGTGAGGCCAGGTATCGTTTGGATGAACGAACAGAGTTTGATCACAAATCCAAAAAAGCGACGGTAAGTGTTCGGGATAAAAAGACAGGCCAGTTTAATAAGAGAAAGACTTTTGATATTCCGGAGTATGCTACTGATCTGATCGGAGGATTTGTACATCTGCGTTTCATTGATTTTTCCAAGATTAAAAGAGGAGATACCATTTCCATTGCTGGTTTTCTGGAAGATACCGGGTATCATCTAAAAGTTCAATACAAGGGAAAGGAAACCTTGAATACCCGATTGGGTAAGATCCCCTGTTATGTTCTGATCCCAAAAATGCCCAACAACAAATTATTCGATGGAGAAGATTCCATTAAAGTTTGGATCTCCGATGATCAGAATAAAATTCCAGTAAAAATTGAAGCCAGGATGTTCGTGGGTTCAACAGGGATTGAACTCACTGGTGTGCGGCAATTGAGAAATCAACTTCGGATTATTCCCTGAAACCTGAACCGATTATTTAAATCGAGGCGCTCCCACCAACTCCTTGGACCCTTTGGTGTATTGGTAAAATCCTTGACCTGACTTTACACCTAGGTTTCCGGCCGTAACCATATTCACCAAGAGAGGACAAGGGGCGTATTTGGGATTGCCAAAGCCATCCTGAAGAACTTTTAATATCGACAGGCATACGTCTAGTCCAATGAAATCTGCCAACTGAAGCGGTCCCATGGGGTGGGCCATTCCTAATTTCATTACGGTATCTGTTTCCTCAACTCCGGCTACTCCCTCATGAATCGTCCAGATGGCCTCATTGATCATAGGCATGAGAATGCGGTTGGCCACAAAACCCGGATAGTCGTTGACCATTACCGGAACTTTTTGAATGGCTTTGGATAAAGCCATAATGGACTGTGCAACCGCTGCATCGGTAGAGTAACCGCAAATGACTTCCACGAGTTTCATGACTGGAACTGGATTCATAAAATGCATTCCAATTACTTTTTCTGGTCTTTTGGTTGCGGCGGCAATTTTAGTGATGGATATACTTGATGTATTGGAGGCCAAAATGGTATGCGTAGGGGTCTCTTCATCCAATTGTTTGAATAGAGCAGATTTAATGTCAAAATTTTCGGAGGCAGCCTCTACTATAAGATCGCAATCACTGACACTTCCTTTTATACCGGTAGCGGTGGTGATGCGCTTAAGTGCCAAATTTTTTTCGTCTGCAGAAATAACCCCTTTTTCAACTTGGCGGTCAAAATTTTTGCTGATCGTGACCAGTGCTTTATCCAGTGCAGTGGGAGATACATCAATTAAAACCACTGCGTAGCCGTGTTGCGCAAAGACGTGGGCAATGCCATTACCCATAGTTCCTGCTCCAATGACTCCAATTTTTTTCATATACAATTATTCGATGGTGTTCACGTAGATCTCTTTTGCACGGCCCATAGCATTAAAACGAACCTGTAACTCAGTTTCTACTGAGTCTTTTGAATTACAAGGTGCTCCGGGAGAAATCTGATAGTGGTATAACTTTTGATTCCTTTTGTATAATTCGATTTGATCCGGCTTTCCGAGAAGATCGATAACGGCTGTTTCCGAAAGGGCTAGAACTTTATCTTTTTGTTCCAGAATCACAGGAACCCATTGGCTTCTTTTTTGGTTACAGCCATTAGGGTCAGACTTCCAGCTCCTGGCATCAAAGTTATTCAACTGGACAGGGGAAGAGGTGCAGCCAACAGAGATCAGGGCGACTATAAAACAAGTGATAAGGTGTAGAGTTGAAATCAATGGCCGATTCATGGGTGTGTTTTTACTTATTGGTTACCGACAGTGTTTATTAATACCTTAATTTGCGGCTCAAAATAAGCATATGGTTTTCAGAATCTTCAAGGTAATTTGGATAATCTCCCTGATTGCGGTCTGTGGTGTCTTTTTTTATGCTTATTCCGCACTTCCCGATCAGGTTAGTCTGGGCACAGAAAATAACGCACTTTCCAAGTCTGCTTTCTTTTATTTATTCATCGGGGTTTTGGCCCTATTCAATGGAACAGCCTTCCTTGTTGCTCGATTGATTCGGCAATCCTGGAAACTTTCCTGGTATTATGGCATGTTAAGCTGTTTGCACCTTTTTTTGATTTCTACTTTTATATTTTTAGCCATCCTCAACAGCAGTGAACGATACGATTATAGTAACCTGGGTCCGACGGTCATTGGTTCATTTGTGGTTTTTGTATTGTGGATTGCTGCTTTTCCATTGGTTCCGTTTTTTACGAAGTTCGCGCGTCAGGAATCGGTTTCATAAAAACCTTTTTAAAAATTGACCATCAGCATCTTAACGCGGTTGACATATCGAAAATTTGCGCAACGAAATTTTAATTTCGTGCCTACAGCCGTTCATTTTTTAGTTTATTCGTTGGATTGAATCACATTACCTCAGGAAATGGCAAAGGAATTAACAGAGTATAACGAATCGAGTATCAAGTCGCTGGACTGGCGTGAGCATATTCGGCTGC
Organism: Cyclobacteriaceae bacterium; assembly: GCA_049423005.1. Taxonomy (GTDB): domain Bacteria; phylum Bacteroidota; class Bacteroidia; order Cytophagales; family Cyclobacteriaceae; genus ELB16-189. The sequence goes on along the minus strand of JBMSPY010000053.1, from coordinate 4,382 downwards.
GACCAGGAATGTATATTGGAAAACTTGGTGACGGCTCCAGCAAAGATGATGGAATTTATGTCCTGGTAAAGGAAGTTATCGATAACTCGATAGATGAGCACATGATGGGCTTTGGTAAAACCATTGATGTTCGAATTACCGATAGTAAAGTGGTCGTTCGGGATTATGGTCGTGGTATACCTTTAGGGAAGGTGGTGGATGTTGTATCCAAAATCAATACTGGTGCTAAATATGACTCCGGTGCATTTCAGAAGTCGGTTGGTTTGAATGGTGTGGGTACTAAGGCGGTAAATGCTTTATCCGAGCACTTTAAAGTTCAGGCTTTTCGGGAGGGACAATCCAAATTGGCAGAGTTTAAAAAAGGTAAACTCGTAAATGACCCGAAGCAGACAAAAAGCAGTGAGCGCAACGGTACACTGATTGAATTTGAGCCCGATGAATCGATGTTCAAAAATTACCGATTCATTCCGGAGTTCCTGGATGACCTCATGTGGAATTATGCATTTCTGAATGCAGGTCTTACCATCAATTACAACAACCGTAAATTTTTTTCCAAGGATGGCCTGTTGGATTTGCTCCGGCAGAAAACCGATCCTGAAGAAATGCGTTATCCCATTATCCACATAAAGGGTGATGATATTGAAGTGGCATTAACCCACGCCAATCAATACGGCGAGGAATATTACTCTTTCGTAAATGGTCAGAATACCACCCAGGGTGGAACCCACCTGGCTGCTTTCCGGGAAGGACTGGTAAAAGGTGTTCGTGAATTCTATAAAAAGGATTTCGATGCCTCTGATATCCGGGCAAGTATCATTGCTGCTGTGGCGGTTCGGGTTCAGGAGCCTGTTTTTGAGTCACAGACTAAAACCAAACTTGGTTCTGTAAACATGGCTCCAGACGGCGTTTCGGTTCGAAATTATGTGGGCGATTTTGTGGCCCGCGAGCTGGAGATCTATCTCAATACGCATCCGAAAGATGCTGAGGCCATGCTGAAGCGTATCCAGCAATCGGAGCGGGAGCGCAAAGAAATCGCTGGAATTAAAAAACTGGCCAACGAGCGCGCTAAAAAAGCAAACCTGCACAACCGAAAGTTGCGTGATTGCCGCTTGCATTATAACGATGAAAAAGGGTCCGATGGATTGGGTACAATGATCTTCATTACCGAAGGTGATTCTGCCAGTGGATCCATCACAAAATCCAGAAACGTTGAAACACAAGCAGTTTTCAGTCTTCGTGGAAAACCGTTGAATTGCTTTGGTCTGACCAAAAAAGTAGTGTATGAAAATGAAGAATTTAATCTTCTTCAGCATGCCTTAAATATTGAAGATGGGCTTGAGGGATTGCGGTACAATAAAGTCATCATTGCTACCGATGCGGATGTTGATGGCATGCACATCCGACTTTTGCTCATGACTTTTTTCTTACAGTTTTTTCCTGATCTGGTAAAAGCAGGCCATGTATTCATTCTCGAGACACCGTTGTTTCGGGTACGGAATAAAAAAGAAACCATCTATTGTTACAGTGATGAAGAGCGACAGGCGGCGGTCCGTAAACTTGGTGCAAGGCCGGAGATCACTCGCTTCAAGGGGCTTGGTGAGATTTCTCCAGATGAATTTGGTGCATTTATTGGCGAGAAAATCCGGCTTCAGCCAGTACTCATCAATAAGGAAAGTCACCTTATTAAGGTTCTGGAATACTACATGGGAAAGAATACTCCAGACCGCCAGGAATTCATAATTGATAATTTAAGAATCGAATTGGATCGGGCTGAAGAAGCGGTAGTGGAGGAAGAGTCGGACCAGGAGGCCTGAATAAAATAATACGAGCGAACGCATTTTATGAGTAAGCAGAAAAAGAATGAACGCGGTGGAAAGCCGGAACGCGGACAAGAGAGTAATCAATTGATTCAAGTTGATGGTCTGTACAAAGACTGGTTTCTTGACTACGCCTCTTATGTGATCCTTGAGCGTGCGGTTCCCCGGGTTCAAGATGGATTCAAGCCGGTTCAACGCCGGATTATGCATGCCTTACGTGAGATGGATGATGGTCGCTTCAATAAGGTGGCCAATGTTATCGGAAGTACCATGCAGTACCATCCGCACGGTGATGCAGCCATTGGCGAAGCCATTGTTAATCTTGGACAAAAGGATTTATTGTTTGATACCCAAGGTAACTGGGGTGATGTTCGGACAGGAGATTCGGCTGCGGCGCCTCGTTATATTGAAGTGCGCCTTTCCAAATTTGCCGCCGATGTGGTGTACAACGACCAGACTACGGAATGGCAGTTGTCCTATGATGGAAGAAAAAGAGAGCCGGTAACCTTTCCGGTTAAGTTTCCGCTACTGCTTGCCCAGGGTGTTGAAGGAATTGCTGTTGGTTTATCTACTAAAATCCTGCCGCACAATTTCATTGAGCTGATCAAAGCTTCCATTGACATCCTGAAGGGTAAAAACCCAAAAATTTATCCTGATTTTCCTACTGGGGGAATAGCTGACTTTGCCGAATACGATCAGGGCTATCGCGGTGGAAAAATTAAGGTCCGCGCCCGCATTGAGATTCGTGATAAAAAAACACTGGTCATTAAAGAAATTCCATTTGGAACTACCACGGCATCGCTGATGGAATCCATCGTGAAGGCCAGCGAGAAGGGTAAGATTAAGGTTAAGCAGGTTGTTGACAATTCTGCGAAGGATTTGGAGATCATGGTTCACCTTCAACCAGGCCAGTCACCTGAAATCACCATAGACGCCCTTTACGCCTTTACTGACTGCGAGATTTCTATTTCTCCGAACGCTTGCGTGATCGTTGACGATAAGCCGCAGTTTATGAAGGTCAATGAGATCCTGCGTGTAAATACAGAACAGACCCGTGCTTTGTTAAAGCGCGAGCTGGAGATACGCCAAGGAGAACTCATGGAAAAAATCCTCTTTTCTTCCCTGGAAAAGATTTTCATTGAAAATAGAATTTACCGTGATATTGAGGAATGCGAGAGCTGGGAAGAGGTAATTCTTACGATTGATAAAGGGCTAAAGCCTCACAAGCGTAAATTCTACCGGGAAATTACCCGGGATGATATCATTCGATTGACGGAGATAAAGATTAAGCGGATTTCTCGCTACGATGCGTTCAAAGCCGATGAAATGCTCAAGGACCTGGAGAAAGAATTGAAGCAGGTTCAGCATAATCTTAAAAACCTCACCGAATATGCAATCTCCTATTATGAGTCCCTTCTTCAGAAGTATGGAAAGGGCCGTGAGCGCAAAACGGAAATAAAAACCTTCCAGTCCGTCACCGCCACAGAGGTTATTGCCAACAACCAAAAACTCTATGTGAATCGAGCTGATGGTTTTGTGGGTTGGGGTTTGAAGAAAGATGAATTCATTTGTGATTGTTCTGAACTGGATGATGTTATCGTTATTCGTCGGGATGGCAAGGCTTTGGTAAGTCGTATGGCCGAAAAAGTCTTTATGGGTAAGGACATCCTCTTTGCCGGAATTTGGAAGAAGGGTGACGATCGCATGGTGTATAACTTGATTTATTCGGATGGTAAGTCTGGTAAATCATTTGCCAAGCGATTTGCTATGCCAGCCATCATTCGTGATAAAGAATACGTACTCACACAAGGTAATCCCAATAGCCGCATCCAGTACCTTAGTGCCAATCCTAATGGTGAAGCTGAAGTAGTTGAAGTAAAACTGACTCCGGGAAGCACGGCCCGCAAAAAAATATTTGAGTTTGATTTTTCAGAATTGGATATCAAGGGCCGTGGTGCTCGGGGAAATACCATTACCAAATACCCTGTTCGTAAAGTTGATTTTCTGGAATCTAAAGGAACTACCTTAAGCGGATTGCAACTTTGGTTTGAGGAAGCCTCCGGAAGATTGAATCGTGATAAGCGGGGTAGAAGCATCGGTAAGTTTCACGATGACGACCGCATCCTGGCCATTACACGGAGTGGCAATTACCGCATCACCACTTATGATCTCAACAACCGTTATGAGCCGGATAACAAAACACTGCTGATTGAAAAATTCAATCTGAAAAAAGTCATTAGTGCTATTTATTGGGATGGTGAATCGAAGCAGCACTTTGTCAAGCGCTTTATACTAGAGACAACCACTTTAGATAAAGATTTTAATTTTATCTCCGAGTCAATTGGTTCCCGATTGGAGTATGTATCTACTGCCGAGGAGCCGGAAGTTGAAATTGAAATACTAAAAGGTAAGGGAAAAGAAAAAGAAAAGCTGGAGGTCAATCTGGCTGAGCTGATCGATGTCAAAGGTTGGAAAGCTTTAGGAAATCGCCTCAGTCCATACAAAGTGGTGGCTGTTCATGGCCAGGATGAGGCTGAAATAGAGCAGACGGAATCGGAAGAGGAG
>JBMSPY010000052.1:0-10428 GCA_049423005.1 Cyclobacteriaceae bacterium | reverse complement strand
AACTTTTAATTATGGAACCATGACATTAGATAAAACTAAAATGTCTTCAGGGGACTCCATAAGGGTAACCATTCCGGTAACCAATACAGGCTCAAGGGACGGAAGTGAAGTCGTTCAGTTGTACGTCAGAGATTTGGTAGGCTCTGTAACCAGGCCTGTAAAAGAATTAAAAGGGTTTAAAAAGATTTTCCTGAAAGCAGGCGAAAAACAAAACGTTAGCTTCACATTAACAACACAAGATTTGTCCTTCTACAACTCGGAATTAAAATTCACTTCAGAGCCAGGTAAATTCCAGGTTATGGTAGGACCAAATTCCAGGGATGTCAAAATAAGTGAATTCGAACTGCTCTAAAACAAAAAAGGTGGATGAGAACTCATCCACCTTTTTTAATTAATTATTTAACCCGGAGCAACCAAACTGTCTTTAATTTTCCCCGATCTCGGTTGTAGGTCACATAATCTTTAACCTCCTGCTCATCGGCAGAGTATAATAACCATAGATAATACATTCCGGTTGAAGCACGGTATCCAATTCTTCCCTGGGTAATACCGGAGTTCTTCAACTTATTCAATTCAATCTGGGCATTCCGGCGATAGCGAAAGACACCATTCACGGCATACACACCCGGAGTCATATTCTCTGAGTCAGGACCCAAATTAGCTTTTGCATCCTTTACCGAATTGGACTCCGCCTTATTTTCAACCTCCGACTCAGTCTCAGGATTTAGGCTATTGGTGCGGATCACTGGCTTAGGCAGTGGATCAGATTTAACGATTACTTCTGCTTGCTTTGAACCAGGAATAGGTACCTGTTTGGCAATTTGATTTTCCTTAATCTCAATTTGGTTCTCCTGATTTTGAATTTTCGACTTCTTGGCATAAGGAATAACATATCCAATATTGGTGGATATTCCATAAGTACTGGAGTAACCTAAGTCAATATTTACACTAGTATTTGGAATGGTGAACTGTACACCAAATTCTTTTCGAATATCCACTTTAGCAGTGTTAGATAGGAAACCATTTTTTATTACTCCTGTACCAGCATAAACAGAAAAGTTATTGTGTACTTGAACTATACCTCCAATAACATCACGAACCTTGGGGTTTACCGATAATTGCTCACTTGAAGCTCGTGGGAATTCAACTGTTGTAAAAACACCCACTCGATTAAATAACAGATTGTGTGCGCCTAAATTAAGTCGAGGTGTTGTCAGACCAGATGGATCGTTAAAAACTACACCAATGCCCGGATCAAAATATACCTGAGCACTACTGGTCTTCATCAGACCAAATACCAACCAAAGAAGTACCGCTGCTTTTACAATTTTATTCATAACCAAAGTTTATCCTAATTGAAGTGTCGAAAATACTGCATTTTTAATGGAGGTCATGCAAATGACCTTTTTTTGGATTGAGATTCCAGAATATCCACCCAGCAATTTCCCACATTTGGAATTCTTTCCTGGACTCATCCTTAACACTATTTAATAAGTTGACCTAAAGCAAAAGTTATTCATGTTTTATCTAAGAAAGCTCTTTTCAATGAAAACCCTGGATCTATGTAAATTTGCATACGCAAAACCCTTATAGAACTAAGGAGATTTAAAAAAAGCGAACCGCGACACTTTTTTCCATTCAATAACCTTTTGACCAAGCAAGCAAGTTTACAAAAATTGTTTTAGTTAAGCTTTAAAAACCTAATAAATAGAGATAAAAGTGGCCTTTTCAACACTAAAAAGAGCTTTTCTGGTTTTGTCTGGGCTCATCGCATACAACCCCGAATGCCTTGCGCAAACACAACCCTGTGATCTTATTTTGCGAAATGGTCTGATCATTGACGGTAGCGGCGCCCCCGCATATTCGGGCGACCTAGCCATTTCTGCCGACTCCATAATAGCTATCGGCGACTTGACAAACTTTACCGCAAAAAAGGAGATGGACATCTCCGGGCTAACCATTACCCCTGGCTTTATCAACATGCTTTCGTGGGCAGATGCCACACTGGCTAAAGATGGACGATCCATGAGTGATCTTAAACAAGGCGTTACACTTGAAGTGTTTGGTGAGGGGTGGTCTGCTGGTCCAAAAAAATACAATCCAAAAGCCCGATGGAATACGCTTGGTGAATACCTGAGTTACACTGAAAAAAGAGGCGTATCCCCAAACATAGCATCGTTTGTGGGTGCTACAACCATACGCATGTATGTTTTGAATGCTGATAACCGAGCACCAAATGAAACCGAATTAGAAAAAATGAAAGACTTGGTGCAACAGGCTATGGAAGAAGGTGCTATGGGCCTTGGCTCATCACTGATTTATGCACCTGCTGACTTTGCCTCAACAGAAGAATTAACAGAGTTAGCTAAAGTTGCATCCAGCTACGGCGGACTTTACATTACCCATTTACGCTCTGAAAGCGATCGAATTCTGGAGGCTTTGAACGAAGCATTTACAATTGCAAAGGAGGCAAAAATCCCAATTGAAATTTATCACCTTAAAATTAATCACGAACGGAATTGGAATAAAATCGACCAGGTTTTAGCCAAAATCGACAGCGGTCGTGCAGCCGGTTTAAAAATTACAGCCAATATGTATCCTTACACCGCCAGCTCCACCGGCCTCACTGCCCGTTTACCAAACTGGGTTCAGGAGGGAGGAATGGCAGCTATGCGCAAGCGACTTAAAGATCCGATCGTTCGCGCCCGCGTATTGGATGAAATGGAAAAGGGAATACCAACAAAAAATTCCGATCCATCCGATGTGCTGGTCCTCTCGTTTCATCGGGACTCACTGAATAATCTTTATAAGAATAAACGTCTCGACGAGATCGCCCGGCTGCATGGCAAAAATGCAGATGAAACGGTAATTGACCTGGTGGTGGCCGATCGATCCTCCTACCCCATTCCAGCCATCTATTTTCTAATGTCAGAAGAAAATATGCAACGCATGCTGCAACTTCCCTTTGTGAGCCTCTGCTCCGATGCCTCCAGTATTTCAAATGAACCACACAACAGCACAGGACCAACTCATCCCCGCGTGTATGGAAGCTTCGCACGTTTTATTCATCAGTTTGTTCTGAAAGAAAAGTTAATGAGCCTTGAAGAAGGCATAAGGCGAATGACATCCTTACCGGCTGAAAATTTGAAAATCAACAGACGCGGTTTAATCAAACCAGGCTACTTCGCGGACCTGGCCATTTTTGACTCCACCAAATTCCGTGACGCAGCAACTTTTGAAGATTCCCACGTTTATGCAGAGGGTATGGTTCATGTATTTGTAAACGGAACCGCAGTGCTTTTGAACGGTGAACATACCGGAAAATTTCCAGGGCGCGCCATTCGTGGCCCTGGCTATAAAAAGAAATTTATCGCAACCCCTAAACCTAGTGTGAGTTCAGGAAAAAAATGAATATTCAAAAAAAACAATACGCTGTCCTTTTCGTATGCCTTGGAAATATTTGTCGTTCTCCGTTGGCTGAGGCCATCTTTCAAAAAAAGATCAGCGAAAATAATTTAACGCATGTATTCACCTGTGACTCCTGCGGAACAGGTGACTATCATATTGGTCAACAGCCTGACCCGCGCACTCAGGCAGTAGCAAAAAAGCATCATGTACCAATCAACCACCAATGCCGTCAATTACGCACGAGTGATTTCGAAGCATTTGACCGGATCATTGCCATGGATGAAAGTAACCGAAAAAATATCCTTTGGAAGGGAGGATCATCGATTCAGGAAAAAGTATGGCTAATGCGAGCTTTTGACCCAGAGGGCGGGGATGAAGTGCCTGATCCTTATCGTGGTAACGAAAAAGACTTTGAGGAGGTCTATCAAATTCTTGACCGCGCCATCGATTCGCTAATTCGTGAACTTGTAAAGGATAAAGAAATTACCGCACCAAAATCTGAAGTGTAGATCGGGACGATTGCTCAAGTAATACACCGCTTTGCTTTCTATACTGATCGAAAATTTCCTGAGTGTAATTTTTCACTGTGATTAAGGTGAGACCAGTATTGTAAAAAACTTCAAAACTCCGACTCAGCCGTTCGATTAGTGGTTGAACACGATTTTCACGATAATCGATACAAAAAGAAAAAGAAATGGCGGAGTTTTGCATGACATTGATGCGCACACCACTGGAAGATACCATTCGAAAAATATCACTCAATTGATTTTCCGTAATGAAGGTGTAATCTGTTCCCTTACAAGAAATCAGGCATTGATTATCCTTAAAGACTACCAATGGAGGTAACTTTTCTACTCGGCATTGGTGAATGAGGGTTCCGGGCAGTTCAGGATCAACAAAACTTTTAACCAACAAGGGGATATTCTTGTTGGCCAGCGGTTTTATGGTTTTCGGGTGAATCACAGAAGCCCCGTAATAGGTCATTTCTGCAGCCTCGCGGTAAGGAAGCTCCGGAAAAACAACCGCATCCGTAATCCGCTTTGGATCAGCGTTCATTACACCTGGAACATCCTTCCAAATGGTAACGTTTGAGGCCTTGAGACAGGAAGCAAATATGGCTGCAGAATAGTCGGAGCCATCACGACCCAGCGTAGTTATTTTTCCTGTTACCGTACTTGCAATAAATCCCTGGGTAATGAAAATTCCCTTTTGACCAGCCAGCGCCTGAACAATATTAGATTCCGTTACAGGCCAATTTACATTCCCTTCTCGATGCCGCTCGTCAGTAACAATCAGGGACCGAGCATCAAGCCACCTGCAACCAGGAATGATTTGATCTAAATACTGATGAACCAGAACACTAGAAAGAATTTCGCCCTGACTTACAATTAAATCATACAAGGCATCTGGGCTTCCATCAAAATGGATGGCTTCACGAATAACTTGCACACATGCTTCAATTTTTTGCAGTGCGACTGTTGATTCTTTAATTAATTCAAGTGCAATTCCTTCGTGTTGTTGTGCCAACTGTCGAATAGAAACTTCTGGCACCTCACCATTTTGAATAGAGGCATAAATTTTCTCTAAGTGATTGGTTGTTTTTCCAATGGCCGAAACTACCACCACCAATTCAGGATCTGAATTGGCTTGAATAATCGAACCTACCCGTTCAAATCCCTTAGCATCACATAAAGATGCACCACCAAACTTATAGACCTTCATGGGGTCAGCTGATTATACTCAGTCTTTACTCTCCTGTGCTGACGTCAACACTTCCGGAGCAAAATTTTTGAGAATTGTATACCACTTAATTAACTTCTTGATGTCGGATTGATAAACGCGTTGTTCATCATAATCCGGCAACACCTTTTTCATAAAACCAGCAAGCACTGCTGGACCACCCTCCGGATCAACGGTTAAGGCACCATCAAACTTTTCGGAAATGGATTTTAGCACCTTACCAAGCGGCACGGTTCCCTCTTCGGAGGTTGTATAAATGGAGATCTCATCTAAAACGGAAACTTTTTGATTTGCCGGGGTAATCAGTTTGGATTTATGTTCATCAAGAGATTCCAGGATAAGTCCGGAACGAGTCGGTCCAAGGATGTGAAACAATCCGCCTTTTCCGGAAACAGATGCAATTTTTGATAGTTCCATAGGTAAAATTAGTGCGACAAACTTAGTTGAAAAATAAACGGAAGCGGTAATCGGTTTTAAAATTTAGGGCAATTGTGACTCAATACTATTCAGAATCTCTTCCCTACCCTGCCGAGACTCTGAAGAAGTTATGACTACTGGCGGCAATTCTTCCCAACTTTCCAAGAGGATCTTTTTATAAAGAGAGATGGCACTCTGTAGCTGAGTCTTGCCCAACTTATCGGCCTTGGTAAAGATGATGGTGAACGGGATCTGTGATACGCCAAGCCACTCCATAAACCGAAGATCTGCTTCCATTGGTTCATGTCGGCTATCAATTAACAAAAAGGTATTGATCAGATTAGGTCGTTCCATAAGGTACTCCCGAAGCATGCGATCAAATTTTTCTCTTGATTCCTTGGAGGTGCGTGCAAATCCGTATCCCGGAAGATCGACCAAGTACCATTGGTGGTTAATTAAAAAATGGTTGATCAGTTTTGTTTTTCCGGGCGTGGAAGAAGTTTGAGCCAAACCTTTGGATGCCGTTAGCATATTTATCAAAGAAGACTTCCCCACATTAGATCTACCAATAAAGGCAAATTCCGGCTTTGCGTCATCAGGACACAGTGCAACGCTCGGGCTACTTTTGATGAAGGAAGCACTGGTAATAATCATATGCATTTGAATGCCTGCCCGGACGGCCGTGGAAGCTTGTTAAATGTTAATTTTCTGCATAAATTTAGCCTTTTAGAGTGCATAAAAGCCATTTTTAATTTGTAATCTGATTTTAATGATTTCGCATCTCAGGAAAGCATTCATTTACATCCTGCTTTCCGCTTCAGGATGGGCGCTTGGCCAGGAACAGGACAAACAGCAGGCTGCTGAAATGGTTACTTTGGCTAAGGAAATGCGCCGAGCTTCTATGGCCCTGGATGACATCCGGGACATTATGGTTCAGGCTGCCGAACTCGATACCACTAATCTCGATGCAAACTACGAAGCTGGCATCCTCCACCTGAATACCATTCAAAAAGAAAAAGCAGGAAAATTTCTACAACGGGTTTATCGACAATCCCCGGATTATCGATTTGACCTGGAGTATTACATTGGCTTGAGTTATCAATATGGCATTCAGTTCAAAAAAGCCATCGACTTTTACGACCGTTATAAAGCACGTTTTAAGGCCAATCCAAGATATCGCGGACGTCAACGGATGAGCCTTACGGAAACCGACCGCCGCATAGCAGAATGCAGAAATGGTATTGAATTAATTGCCTCTCCAAAAGAATACCGGATTGAGAATCTAGGACCTGAAATCAACTCTGAATGGAATGACTACGCGCCAGCGCTTAATCTTGAGGAAGACGTACTGATCTTTACCTCCAAGCGAAGCGATGGCAATCTGAACGAAAACGTTTCGCCTAGGGATAACCGTCCTTATGAGGATATTTTTTACGCCACTAAAAAAGAGGGAAACTGGAATAGAGCCGCGAATATTGGTAAGCCCGTTAATACACCTTTCAACGATTCAAATATTGCCTTATCCCCTGACGGAAAAACTTTATATACGTACCACGATGGTGACTTTTTTACCTCAGTATTGCGACCTGATGGCAAATGGGGTGAGCCTATAATGATGCCAGCACCAATCAATTCAGACTCACTTGAAAATAGCATTTCAGTAACCTCAGATGGCAATACCCTTTACTTCTCTTCTAAGCGTGAAGGTGGTTATGGTGGTTTTGATTTATACGCTGCAACAAAGGGTTCTGACGGTAAATGGGGTAACGTCCGGAATCTTGGACCAGCCATCAATACCGAGTACGACGAAGATGGCCCATTTATCGATTACACTGGGAAATTGCTCTATTTCAGTTCCATGGGAAAGAAAGGCATGGGTGGATTTGATATTTTTCGCTCAGGTTTACTTGATCCTAAGAAAAACGTTTGGTCTGAACCCGAGAATCTGGGGTACCCCATTAATACACCGGATGACGACATTTATTTTGTTGGAACCAAAGATTCCAAAAGAGGTTATTATGCGTCAGTACGTGAAGGGGGCTATGGTTACCTGGACATCTATAGAATTTCCATTCCTGAATTTGTTCCCAAAGAACCAGCCTTACTACCCTTAACGCTCGAGGTGACGGTTGAAGATGCAGAAACAGGCCAGCCAATATCCGGTAAAGCCACGTTACAAAATGCTTCTGATAACTCAATAGCCGCTGAGCCTGTCTCCAAAGATGGATTGCAAACATTTTTTATTCGTTCGCTCACACGTCAGGCTTATATACTTACCGTAACGGAAAGCGGATACGAGTCGAATACACAAAACATTACTCTGGATGGGGCATCAAAAAATGAAGTAAAGGTTAATCAGGTCGTAAAACTTAAAAAAGCCCCAATACCCATTAAACTACTAATTCGCGTAGTTGAGGCCTCCTCTAATAAAGCATTAGATGCAATCGTTACGCTAACCTCCCCCTCGAGTCAGCCAGTAGGCAATTCCGTTTACCGAGAAGGCTTTTATCAGTTTGATCTCAATGCCGATGGCAAAGAGTACCGCATTGCAGTAGAAAAAAGCGGCTACCTATTTGTGAATCAACCCGTGTACCTGGATATACGATCCAGCACCAATGGCATCATTGAAAAAGTCATCACACTGAGCAAACTACAACCTGGCTCAGTTGGGACCTTAAACAATATTTACTTTGATTTTGGATCATCTAAAATCAGAGAACAATCCATTCCGGAGCTCAAGCAACTAGAGAAAATTCTTCGCGAGAATCCGGAAATACATATGGAAATTGCAGGCCATACCGATAATGTGGGTTCAGCTGAATTCAATCAATACCTTTCCGAGATTCGAGCTAAGGCCATTAAAGACTTCCTCACAGTAAATGGTATTTCAGGGGAACGGATAACCACGGTTGGTTACGGAGAATCCAGGCCTCTTGTCAGCAATGATGATGAGCGTGAAGGCCGTCAACTAAACCGACGCGTAGAGTTTAGGATCATTAAATAACCTGACAGAGTTCGGAGCGTTCCCCTATTTTTGCGCTCATGGTTGTACCCTACAAAAATGCTCCAGAGAGCAAAAAGCAGCAAGTTGCCCGGATGTTCGATTCGATATCTGGCCGATACGATCAGTTGAATCACCTGCTGAGCTTAGGAATCGACCGAATCTGGCGCCGAAAAGCCATCCATTACCTCAAAAAACAGCAGCCAACAACCATCCTGGATGTGGCCACAGGCACTGCTGATTTCGCTATCGAAGCTGGGAAAATAAAGGATGCGGTTATTACCGGAGTCGATATTTCAGAAGGCATGTTGGAAGCTGGCAGGAAAAAAATTGCACGTCTTCGATTAGACAAACGAATTTTTTTACAAACTGGCGATTCAGAGAATTTGCCCTTTGACGACAATACTTTTGATGCTTCCATCGTTGCTTTTGGCGTGCGAAACTTTGAAGACCTAGATAAAGGATTAAGAGAAATTCATCGGGTAATCCGACCAGGTGGGCATTTCGTCATTCTTGAGATTTCAGAACCTCACAGGACCCCCTGGAAGCAGCTTTTTTCACTCTATTTTCACACGCTTTTGCCCCTTGCCGGAAGACTGATCTCCAGCGACAAACATGCATACACCTATCTACCCGAATCAGTTGCAGCTTTTCCAAAAGGACCAGCATTTATTGAAAAGATGGAAAAGGCCGGATTCAGCCAGTGTCAGTGGAAACCTTTAACCCTGGGCATATGCGCCATGTACGTGGGGCAAAAATAATTTTGCTCCTTTTGCTGTTAATCCCAGGGAGTTCGTTGTTGGCACAACATTCGGGACATCAATTCATGTGGGCGCGCAGAAACAATCCGGAATACGATCGCAGAAAAATTACTTACGGATTTTCTATTGGATTGCATACATCCGCTTACCAAATTAAATACTCGGATAAATATGTATCTCCACAACTCGACACACTGGTTTCGGTTGATCCTCCTTTTATACCTGGTTTTTCATTGGGTTTTTTGGTGAATTTTCGACTTCACGACATGCTGGATGTTCGGATCATGCCAAAGGCAGGGTTTTATACACACGAGCTGAACTACCGATACCTCACCTCCAAGGATCTTGATCCGCGAACAGAAGGTGTACAAAAATTTAAAACCCAAATTTTTGAGACCACCATGGTGGAGGTGCCCTTTCTCATTAAATATAAATCAATGCGAAGGGGAAATGTCAGAATGTATATGGTCGGCGGGATTACACCAGCGATCGAAGCATCTGGAAAAAGAGACATACAGTCCTCCACATCCAACTTTTCCATCAATAAGGGAAATCTAAGTATTGATGCGGGTATGGGATTCGATTTTTACTTCCCATTGTTTAAACTTTCTCAAGAAATTCGTTTTAGCCGGGGCATCGTAAACATTCTAGGTGACGAAGCCAGCTCCTTTAAAGAGCCCATTCTGCGCATGAATACCAATACGATCTCCGTATATTTTATCTTCCAATAAGAACTACTGTTTACAATAATGAAAACTGCATTAATAACCGGTGCAACCTCAGGTATAGGGGAAGCAACTGCTCGCGCGTTGGCAAAAAATGGTTTTCGACTAATTCTTTGTGGGAGAAGAAAAGATCGACTAACGAAGCTGCGTAATGAACTACAACCATTAACTGAGATCTGTACCCTTTCCTTTGATGTTCGGAATCAAGATGAGGTGAAAGCAAGCATTAACGATCTACCAGAAGACTGGAGCAAAATCGATGTGCTTATCAATAATGCCGGAAACGCCCACGGACTTGCCCCGATTCAGGGAGGCGATGTTGAAGACTGGGATGCAATGATTGATATCAATGTGAAAGGTCTATCATACGTTTCGC
>JBMSPY010000051.1:0-10527 GCA_049423005.1 Cyclobacteriaceae bacterium | reverse complement strand
GCTTTCTTCACCTTTCCGCTACCGGATGAATGACTACTGATATGATCGGGTGATCCTTTGTACACAACCGTCCCACTTCCACTGATATCGGCATCAATTTCTTTAGTAGCATTTATTTCCACTGTTCCACTGCCGCTAATCCGGGCATAACATTTCTCTACTACAAGATTAAACCCTGCTACTTTTCCACTGCCGCTGATGGACGATTTGATACTCTTCGCTGTTCCGCTTGTTACCAGTCTGCCTGACCCGGATATGCTGGAATTAATACCTCCAGCCACTGCTCCATTCAATTCAATTTTTCCGGAACCACTGATGGTTGATTCTACTTCTGCAAAGGTGCCCTTTATGTTTATTGTTCCTGAACCAGAAACATCCACCTCTGTTTCCTCAGCATCCACTTCAAGTGAAATGGATCCAGACCCACTTACATTCGCATCCAAAGGTTGTCCTTTGAAAATACTTTGGCCCACGGCTTTTCCTGATCCCATCACGGAAACTCCGGTTAATTTGGGTAAGGTTACATAAGCCGTTAAACTGCCATGGTTATCCCAATTACTCCACCCTCTGAAAAGATCTTTTCTTTTGATTACCAAACGAGAGCCCTCAACTTCTGTCTCAATTTTATCCAACAACTCTTTATCACCAGATAATTCAACTGAAAAACTGCTTCCTTGTTTCAAATAAAGTGTACCGGGAAAAGCAAACGTCACCTGTTGAAATCCACTGGCATCGCGTTTTTCGCGCTTTTGAGCGTATATGGAAACAGAAATTAAGGAAAGAAGAATCAAGACGAGTTTTTTCATGGAATTAAAATTTGCGCCAAAGACAGTGCGATTTATTCAAAGGTTGCATCTGCCTGAAAAACTACATTAATTTTTTTTTGAATGCTATGACCGAGACCTTACCGCAGATAACTTTTAAAAGCTTCTATTTGATAAAATATCCTACTTTGCCGTGTTTTTAGTTATGAGAAACAAACAGGCTGCCATCGGATTTATTTTTATCACCCTGCTCATCGATGTCATCGGCCTGGGGATCATCATTCCCGTAATTCCTCAATTAATTATGGACCTGACCAACCTTGGGGAAAGCGAAGCTGCACCCATTGGGGGATGGCTCTTAACCACGTATGCTGTGGTTCAATTTTTCTGTGCACCCATTATTGGCGGATTAAGTGACCGATTTGGTCGTCGTCCAGTCCTTTTAGCTTCCTTATTAGGTTTCGGACTCGATTACCTCTTTCTCTATTATGCCCCAACATTAGGCTGGCTCTTTGTCGGCCGATTTATTTCCGGAATTATGGGTGCCAGTTTCACAACGGCAGGCGCCTACATCGCTGACATCAGCAAAACACCTCAGGAACGTGGTAAAAACTTTGGTCTTATGGGTGCAGCCTTCGGCCTGGGATTTGTCATCGGCCCGGTCATCGGAGGAACCCTTGGTAGTTTTGGACCACGCGTACCATTTTTGGTCGCCGCTATCCTTTCTACGCTAAATTTTATTTACGGACTGATCATCCTTCCGGAGTCGTTGAGTCAGGAAAACCGACGGGTATTTGACTGGAAGAGGGCTAATCCTTTCGGAACTCTCAAAAGCCTTTACCAATTCCCTGTTGTAGCGGGACTACTCACTGCTCTCGGATTTCTTTACATCGCTGTCCATGCTGTACAAAGCAATTGGTCGTATTATACCATGCATAAGTTTAGCTGGACTTCCGTCGAAATTGGTATTTCATTGGGTGTGATCGGACTGGCTACAGCCGTGGTGCAGGGTGTCCTGATTCGATGGATCAATCCTAAGCTCGGCCAGGATCGTTCCATCTATCTTGGTCTGGGTCTTTATGCGGCAGGGTTCATGTTGTTTGCCTTTGCAACCGAGGGTTGGATGATGTATGCTTTCACGATCGTTTATTGTTTGGGTGGAATTGCCGGTCCTGCTTTACAAGGTGTTATGTCAGGCGTAGTACCACCTAATGCGCAAGGCGAACTGCAGGGAGGTTTCGGAAGTCTGATGAGTTTCACCTCGATCTTTGGCCCGGTAATCATGAGTAATCTTTTTGGATTTTTCTCTGTCACCGGTACGGATTACTACTTCCCAGGTGCAGCACTGATGTTGGGTGCTATTCTTTCGGTAATCAGTAGCCTTATGGCCAGAAGTACCTTGAAGCGTGTCAATCAAAATCAATCGCATGGATAGTAAGGATAAGGCCATCCGGTTTCGAACGGAAATCGGAGAACCCTCCGAATATCTTGGCCTTAGTCACTCCGCTCGATTTTTTACAATTGGTTCTTGTTTTTCCGAGACCATTGGAGAAAGACTACGCGCTTGTAAATTTCAAGCGGCTGTAAATCCTTTTGGTACCATTTACGACCCCATCTCCATTCATCGTCTTCTTTCATACGCTATTGAAAATCAAATTCCAGACCGTACTTCGTTTGTTCAGCGTGATGGAATCTTTTTTTGTGACGAATTCCACTCTTCTATTTATGCTCCTTCCACGGATTTACTGGAAGAAAAATTGAAAGGCATTATTCAATCTGCACACGAAGAGTTGAAACAGGTCAACGTCTTAGTGATTACCTATGGAACGGCCTGGTCGTATGTTCGCAAGGACTCTGGAAAGCAGGTAGCGAATTGCCATAAACTTTCCTCAGGTATTTTTGAAAAACGATTATTAACTCTCTCTGAGATCTCGGATTCTTTCAAGAATTTTTCAGATCGTTTTAGCATGATTCGGCCCGATGCTCTGGTAATGCTTACGGTGAGTCCAGTCCGGCACATAAAAGATACACTTACAGGGAATTCGGTTAGTAAGGCTATCCTGAGGGTAGCTGCTCATGCGCTGACAAACCAAAGTAATGTTCATTACTATCCCGCTTTTGAAATTCTTATGGATGACCTACGGGATTACCGCTTTTACGAAGGAGATCTGATCCATCCGAATACGCAGGCAGTGGAATACATCTGGCAGCATTTTTCCAAAATGGCCTTTTCCGAAAAGACCCTTCAGTTGATCGATCAATGGGAAAAAATCCGAATCGCACTTGCACACCGACCATTTCATCCTACTTCAGAGGCTCATAAAAAATTTTTAATTCAGCTTCAGAGTGATCTTCTCCAAATTTCTAAACGTCTTCAGTTGCAGGATGAGCTCAATGAACTCAGTCACCGTATTACCCAACTCAAATCATGAGTTTGTCTGGTATCCCTAACCGTCTAATTCATTCCTCCAGTCCATACCTGTTGCAGCACGCTCATAACCCTGTAGACTGGTTTGAGTGGGGGGAGGAGGCGTTGCAACGGGCTCGTGATGAGGATAAGCCAATCCTTGTAAGTATCGGATATTCAGCCTGTCATTGGTGTCACGTTATGGAACGGGAAAGTTTTGAGAATGCCGACATAGCAGCGCTGATGAATGACTATTTGATCTGCATCAAGGTTGATCGTGAAGAGCGCCCAGATTTAGATCATGTTTACATGGAAGCTGTTCAGGCTATGGGCATGCAAGGTGGATGGCCTCTGAATGTTTTTCTGACTCCGGATGGGTCACCGTTTTATGGGGGTACTTATTTTCCACCCCAGCGTTGGTCGCGATTACTCATTGAATTGAATAAAGCCTTTCGTGAAAAAAGGGCTGAGATTAATGAATCGGCTAAAGGTCTTCGGGAACACCTCAAGGCTATAAATTCCGGACAGGCATCGGCCGGTTCGCTCTCTGCGGATCTTTCAGATAAAATGGTATCTAAACTGGTCGGTCAGTTCGATACGGAATTTGGTGGAATGGACAAGGCGCCAAAGTTTATCATGCCTTCCATCTGGCAATTCCTGTTACGGTATCACCATCTCTCGAAAAATCCTCAGGCACTGATGATGGTAAAAGAGACATTGATCAAAGTGGCCTGTGGCGGTATCTACGATCAGATTGGAGGAGGTTTTGCTCGTTACTCGGTTGACAACCGATGGTTTGCGCCTCATTTTGAAAAAATGCTTTACGATAATGCTCAACTGATCAGGCTTTATACCGAGGCTTATCAGGTAACCGCCGAGCCTTTGTTTAAGCAGGTTGTTGAGCAGACAATTTCCTGGCTATTCCGTGAAATGCGCCATCCAAATGGAGGTTTTTATTCAGCACTGGATGCAGACAGTGAAGGGGAGGAGGGAAAATTTTATTGCTGGACAGCAGATGAATTTCGAAACGTTCTGGGTGATCGTGCCGAAGAGGCTATCCGTTATTTTCAAATGACAAGTGACGGGAACTGGGAACACGGAAAAAATATTTTACTGGGTCGCTCTGTTGATCAGCAACCGGAGTGGTTGAATGAAATATACAGCACCTTAATGCATACTCGTGATCAACGTATACGCCCGGGGTTAGATGATAAAATTATTACTTCCTGGAATGCACTTACTATTTGTGCGTTGGTAGACGCCGGTACAGCATTTGGCCGCGAGGAGTGGATCACAGCTGCTGTAACAGCTTACCATTTTTTAACTACGCAGTTGATTACAGATGACCGATTGCGCAGGAGCTATCGTGAAAAAGCTGTGCAACATGAAGGATTTTTAGACGACTACGCGGCACTGGTATTGTGTCAGTGGTCACTTTATGAAGCCACCTTCGATTCCAAGTATCTGGAGGAAGGAATACGCACGACAGAGTATGTGTTCGATGCCTTTTCTGCTGCTAATGAAATATATTTTCAATACACCTCGCGGTTTGCTGAAAAACTGATTACTCCTACATGTGAGCTATTTGATAATGTGATCCCATCCTCAAATGCGATGATGTGTCATGCCTTAGTCCATGGTGCGGCACTTACCGGTAAGAAGGAGTGGGTTGAACGTGCAGGTCAGATGCTTGAAGGTCGAGACGAGTTCATGACTTCAAGCCCTGCTTATCAATCAGCCTGGGCCATGGCCTTGCTCCTTTATCAAAATCTGAATACAGAGATGGTCATATTGGGTGAACAGGCTATTCCATACCGAATGCTGCTTGGAAAAAATTTTCGGCCCTTTACAGTATTCTCAGGGGCCGATCGCCTTGTTTCAACCCTTCAAAGTCAACTCCCACTGTTTTTAGGCCGATTCATCGAGGAAAATCAGACAAAGATCTACGTCTGCCGAAACCAATCCTGCCTGTATCCCGTTACCTCGGTTTCTGAGGCCGTTCGTATCCTCGGGGAGGAATGATTGTATCTTTGAATCTTTTTGAATCTTATGTCTGAATTTGTCTTGGCGGCTAACCGCCTTTCCAAAAGTTATCCGTCCGGCGACCATCAGCTGACCGTGCTTGAGGATGTTTCCTTCACTGTTACCAGTGGAGAGTCCATTTCCATCATTGGTCCATCCGGTAGCGGAAAGACAACATTGCTTGGTTTGTGTGCCGGATTAGACTTGCCGACCTCAGGTACTGTTTCCCTGATGGGTTTACAACTTCAGGCCATGAATGAAGATGACCGTGCGTATCTCAGAAATCAGTCCGTTGGTTTTATTTTTCAAAATTTTCAATTGCTACCGACACTCACAGCATTAGAGAATGTTATGATTCCAGCTGAACTGAGGAAAATGTCGGATATCCGTAAGCGGGCCGAGGCGCTGTTAGAGCGTGTTGGACTACGTGATCGGATGGATCATTACCCAACTCAGTTGAGTGGTGGTGAACAACAGCGTGTTGCCGTGGCCAGAGCCTTCGTCACCGACCCATCCATTGTATTTGCTGATGAGCCCACTGGTAATTTAGATGAGGCCAATGCAGAGCAGATCACTGAATTGTTGTTTACCATGAATCGGGAACGAAGCACCACGCTGGTTTTGGTAACCCATAATCTCGATTTGGCCAAAAAGACAGATCGCATTCTGGAAATGAAGGGGGGAAAGGTTGTTACTGAAACTCGGTTGAACGGATGAAGCTTGAGTATTTCATTCGGCTGAAACGTCCCGCTCTTACCTGGAGCACGATATCCTGGATAGCCACTATGGCTTTTCGAGATGCAAGAAAGAATTATTCCCGGTTGCTGTTGTTTGCCTCAGCACTAATTACCGGTGTTGCCGCTTTGGTCTCCATCGGTGCTTTAAACGAATCTCTTCAAAAAGATCTTGACCGAAATGCACGTGAATTGCTGGGTGCAGATCTGGCCGCTAACTCGGGTCGCCGATTCGATCCGGCTGCCATTGCATTATTCGATTCACTTGACGTGCCTCAGGCCCGCTCAGCAGATATGGCTTCGATGGTCCTGTTTAAAAATTCAGGTCAATCGCGACTGATTAAACTCAATGCCATTGAGGGCGCCTTTCCTTATTATGGTACGGTTGAAACTATCCCTGAACAGGCCTGGGCCTCTATTCAAAGTGGCGGTCAGGCTTTGCTCGATGAGCCCTTGGCTGTACAGTATGAAGTGAGTACCGGCGATACTATTCGCGTTGGATCCATGAATTTCCGTGTTGCTGGTTATGTCCGGAAATTTCCAGGTGGCAGTGGTATTCTTCAAACGTTTACACCCTCCGTTTACATTGGTTATGCTGACCTCGACTCTACTGGTTTGGTACAATTCGGCAGTCGCGTCAACTATCATCGCTATTTCAAGGAATCTAAAACTCTTGATGCCGCTGCGCTTGAGGAAAAATTAAAGTCCGCTGCTAAAAAGTTTGAATTCCGAACGGAAACAGTGGAGAGTCGTAAGGAGGATTTGGGTGAGGCGTTTAGATCGGTCTACCGATTTTTCTCCATGTTGGGTTTTGTAGCACTGATTCTTGGTTGTCTTGGTGTAGCCAGTTCAGTGAGTATTTATGCTAAAGAAAAAAGAGCTCAGGTAGCTGTGTTACGCTGCCTTGGTGCTTCCGGTTGGCAGGCCTTTTTTATTTATCTCTTTCAGATTGTTGTTGTTGGATTTTTAGCTACGCTGATTGGTGTGGCTGCCGGAGCAGCCTTGCAGCAGTCCATACCGGTGCTGTTTAAAGATTTTATTCCCGGGGATGTTCAATTTACCTTCGGATGGCGTTCTGTTTTGGAGGGATTGCTTACAGGTACAATTGTTTCTTTAATTTTTGCATCCCTTCCCTTACTGGCTGTTCGGTTTACTCCGCCTTTGGCCGTCCTTAGATCGGATGTACTCACGATCAAATCTTTTTCCAAAGTTCGGTTACTGATGTGGGTACTGGCTATTGCCTTTCCTTTATCCATGGCGGCACGACAGACAGGTAGCTGGTGGAAAGGATCAGCCTTTGCTGCTGGTTTGGTAGTGGCCTTATTGGTCTTGTGGCTGACGGCTGAAGGATTGTTGTGGGCTGTCCGGAAATTTTTCCCGGTTCGGTCCTCATTTGTTTTACGGTATGCACTTTCAGGTCTCTATCGGCCCGGTAACCAAACCAGGTTGCTAATGGTAACCATCGGTCTTGGTGCCTTTATCCTTTCCACGCTTAATGTTGTACAAAGTTCCCTACTCGGTCAGGTTGAATTTACGGGTGGCACCAATCAATCTAATACCATACTATTCGATATTCAGAGTACTCAACGTGACGGAGTGGCAAAGCTCATCGGAGAAAATGACATGCCCGTAAATCAGCTTGTTCCTATTGTTACGTGCCGTCTGGCCGCTGTAAAAAACAGGACCGTTGATGATTTGCGTAAGGATTCTACAGTAAGGATTCCTGAATGGGCACTGACCAGGGAATATCGGGTGACCTACCGCGATAGTTTAAAAGTGGGGGAGGAGCTTTTGTCGGGGACCTTGCAACGATTGGAATCGGGAAAAAAGGACTCAGTTTTTGTAACCATTTCTGAGGGTTTTCAGGAAACTCTTCGCGTTACTATTGGCGACTCTTTACTTTTTGATATCCAGGGTTTACCCCTTCGTGTGATGATCAGTGGTATTCGTAAAGTTGATTGGCCAAAGGATCCGCCTAATTTCATTTTTGTATTTCCAGATAAGGTTATCAGCGATGCACCGCAAATCTGGGTTGCTGCTACGCGGATTGAGAATGAACAAAAGGCTGCTAAATTTCAACGCGAGCTGTTGGCCCTTTTTCCAAATGTCTCTCTGATTGATTTGCGTTTGGTGCTCAGTACCATCAGCGCAATTTTTGAAAAGGTCGAATTGGTCGTTCGTTTTCTGGCGCTATTTAGTATTCTGACAGGATTGATCGTACTGGCAGGGGCCGTGCTGAACAGCCGTTATGCGCGGATGACAGAGAACGTGCTCTTGCGGACTATTGGGGCACGATCCAAGGTTGTTATCTCCATTACGCTGCTGGAATATTTCTGGTTGGGATTGTTTTCGACACTAACCGGTTTGATATTATCCATCGGTGGTGGATGGGTGTTGTGTCAATTTTTCCTTGAAGTGGAGTTTGCGGTTGATGGTCTGGCACTACTATTGTTAAGTGCATTCCTTGTTTTTGTTACTGTTGCTATCGGTTGGTGGAACTCTCGAACAATATTGAATGCTCCTCCGCTTACAGTCCTGAGGCGAGAAAATTAAAGCCGGAACGACTTATTTAATTTTGATCATCTGCCCAATAAGAGCTGCATGAATTTCTACGCCTTTAACTTTTCTCTTTTTGTCGTAGGTGACATAATGAAAATCCTCGTCCTCCCCCATATAGCCCATCAAAACGATTTTATCGAGGAAATCATCTTTTGAATAGGATCCAGCGCGAAATTCGGTTTCTGTGATCAGATTGTAATTCATCCCCAGACTATCGGTCTTAAACCGTAAATAATAGTCCAATGAATCGTTGAACCGTGGCTTAACTCCAAAAGAGTTTTTGGCGATTACGTAGCTGAAGGCATATACAGGTTGATCCCGGTAGAGTTGACGCAATGGCAACTCTGGGACAAAAACAGAGTCCTGGTTAATCAAATTGGCGAAGCCATGATCAGTTACCTTAAACTTTTGATTGGATTGCTCTAGGCTGTCCCAGGCATTAAATGTATCGATGTAATTATGAAGAGTAACTACTTGAACGGAATTTGGTATTTTGTTTAACGCGTTAACGATGGTGCTGTCTTTCCATAGACTATCTGGACCTAGATGAAAGTCCAATCCGATGATCTTGGGATTGAATGTACGGATGAGATTAAGTTGTTGGCCTATTTCTGGTCGTGTAAGATTCCCAATATCAACAATCGTTATCCGGTGTTTAGGTTGCTGACGGCATTGACTTAGGCTAATTGAAATCACCACCAATGCGAGGATACGCGCAAAAGCAGTTGTGGCCTTTGATCCTTGGATAAACTTTTCCATTGATGATATATTAGAAAAGTCTTCAATTTACAATGTGAAATATCAATTGTAAATAACCTGGATTCAAAATTCGGCCTAATTTGTGATGGGGCGTGCAGTCATATTTAAATTTTATTTATTGTATTTCTATTAATCTATTGATTTAGAAAAAGTTTGGTATAGGTTTAAGTGAATATATGTTGATGTACATGATACTAAAATTGAAAAAACTGTGCACTATTCTGTGCACTTTCTGCGCACTGGTTTATTAAATATCAAGGAGATAACACTATGGAAAAATTCTTCATAAAAGAACACTCACTAAACAACATTCTCTAAAGGATAGAAATTAATATTTTTAAAAAATATATTCTACATTCAAATAGCAAACCTCACAACAACTAATATGTTC
Organism: Cyclobacteriaceae bacterium; assembly: GCA_049423005.1. Classification (GTDB taxonomy): domain Bacteria; phylum Bacteroidota; class Bacteroidia; order Cytophagales; family Cyclobacteriaceae; genus ELB16-189. The sequence goes on along the minus strand of JBMSPY010000051.1, from coordinate 891 downwards.
GCTGGGATTAACAACTTACAATAGAGAAAATTTAAAAAATATTTCTTACTAAACTCAATTTCGATGAAATCAAAAATATGCTTTGTACTTTTATTTTTATTCATAGTTAACTCATCGAACGCGCAACAAATAAAATTTGATAAATATAACCTTGAACTCGTTAATACAAATTATGAATTACTTACAATTGATGGAAGTCGTGTATTAAAGTTGGAAAGAGATTTGATCGCATCACCATTTGATGAGAAAAATATTGAATCATCTGTCGATGGACCAACATTTGCTAAAATCATCGATATGGAAATGACTAATGGAGTGATTGAAGTCAAGGTACTGAGCAAAATAATGGAAAAATCTCCCTTTGCTGCAGCAAGAGGATTCATAGGTATTGGATTTAGGGTTGATAAGCAGAATCATTTTGATTGTATTTATCTGAGACCAGACAATGGAAGATCTGAGGATCAACTGCGGCGCAACCATACTATTCAATATTTTTCTTATCCAGGATACAACTTCAATAGATTAAGACGAGAAGCAAATGGTGTTTATGAAACTTATGCAGACATTGGCTTAAATGAATGGATTAATGTAAGGATTGAGATTCAGGATAAAAAAGTAAGACTTTTTCTAAATAATCAAAAGACGCCATCATTCATTGTAAATGAAATGTTCGGAGAAACCAAGTCTGGCAATATTTCTCTTTGGGTAGAAGTAGGAACAGTTGGATATTTCAAAGATTTAAAAATTACCAAATGGGATTAGTGTATATATAATAATATCCCTCTCCTCACTTATCTTATAACATGGATAAGTCAACCGAGAAGATTTCAAGGAACCCCAAAAAACTGTGCACCTTTCTGTGCACCCTAAAAAGAAAACCCTTGTAAGTAT
>JBMSPY010000050.1:0-10543 GCA_049423005.1 Cyclobacteriaceae bacterium | reverse complement strand
AACAGGCGGATTGTTTTGATTGCGTAAAAAAATTTTTGCCAGTGCACCTAAATATATTCCATATCGGTTATGCTATGAAATCAGTTTCTCACCCGGTAACGTATGAGCTTTGGAGAGCGTCTCGCGCCACATACGGTTGTAGGGGGATGTAGTGCTGGAATTCACACGAAACTGCCATCCACTATCAATTTTAGAAAATTCACATAAAGCTATGTCAACCCCATCCAGGGATGTCCCTGACATGAGGCCTAAAACCCGATACCTCTTTTCCATGCCATTATTGCCTTTTGAAGTATCCAAGTTACAGCAGACCCACCGCCTATTGAAGGATCGCCTAAAAGATCCGGGAATAAAACACGGAAATCGTTCCCGGGCAGCAGCCAATGTTTTGAAAACCAACGGAAAGCCTCATATTTGTGGCCCTAAAATCCCCGGAATTACCCTTTTACCAGGCATGCCTAAGAAATTGTTCTTCTTTCTAATCCCTGCACTTTTGGTACTTACAGCCCTTGAGTCACGGGGGCAAGCTGCTCCATCACCATTTTCAGGCTTTGGCTTGGGTGAGTTCAACGGCTCGGCATTGGTAAACAACCAGGGAATGGCCGGATCTGGTGTCAGTTTACCGCAGGTGTGGTACCTGAATAACATTAACCCGGCGATGCTCGTCTACAATCGGTTAACGTCTTTTCATGCCGGGATGATCTTTGATCAGCGGCGATTAAAAACTTCCACCCAGTCTGAGAAAACAACCGGAGGAAATGTTTCCTATCTGACCCTTGGATTTCCTGCATTAACGAAGAAAGATAATTCAGCAGTCCTGTGGGGAACAGCAATCGGTTTGATGCCTTACACTTCTGTGAACTACAAAATTGAATCTACCGGAACCATTGCCGGAAGTCAGGAAATCGATTACTTCCTTGAAGAAAAGGCACAGGGTGGATTCAACAGCATTTATTGGTCAAACGGCGTTCGAATTACCCGTTCGCTTTCCGCTGGTTTAAAAGCCTCCTATTTGTTTAGCTCCGTTATTTCCAATTATAGCAACCTGCTCAACCAGCCTGCCCAGCTTTATCGTTATGAAATTACGCTCAACGAAATCGTTACCGTAAGAGGTGGACGCCTATCACCTTCCTTTCATTACCGCCTGGATTCTATCAAAGGAAAATATTTCCTGAACATAGGCGGTACATATGAGTTTGGCGACAAACTCAACTCTGACTTTTTTCAAAAATTTGAACGTAAAAATGTCCAGGGTGTAGTACTGCAAACCGACTCGCTTCAATCTAAAACAGCCACTTTAACCTTTCCAACCATTCTTACCGCAGGTCTTTCCTTTGGAAACGCAGACCGCTGGGCTGTTTCAGCCGATTATACCCTAACCAAATTTGACGGCAACACAAATCGAATAGGCGCCGATTCTTACCCCGTTACCGACGGCAGTCGGTTGGCTATTGGTGCAGAAATTACTCCAGACTCACGATCACTTACCTCCTTGCTCAAAAGAATCACATACCGAACAGGCGTAAGCATGGAAAAAAGCCCCTATTTGGTCGGGGGTAAAACACTTGAAGATCTTGGCATCAATTTTGGTCTATCCTTACCCGTAAGCCGCATATCGAATCTTGACTTTGCAGTGCGTTTCGGAAAAAGAGGAGAGATTAATACAAACGGTTTAACAGAAAACTATTTTAAAGTTTATTTTGGCGTCACATATAACGATCAGTGGTTCATAAAAAGTAGATTTGATTAATACCTAAACAACAATGAAACGTTTTATCATTTTTTCATGTGTACTGGCGGGGATAACCCTAGGCCAAGTGAAATTAACCAATGCACAATGCAAAGGAGATTTTGGTGCAGATAAGCCCGCAACCGAACTTAAACTAGCCCTTTACGGAGATGCCTACAAGGCTCAAAAGTACCAGGAGGCGAAGGGTCCCTTGCACTGGTTATTGGTGAATGCTCCTAAGGTGAGCACAAAGATTTACGTTGATGGCGTAGACATTTACGATAAACTCGCTTCAGCCGAAACCGATCCCGCAAAAAAGCAAGTTTACATCGACTCTGTAATGGCAGTCTATGACTTACGCATAAGCAACTGTGGGGACGAAGCACAGGTAATCGGCCGTAAAGCCAATTCCATGTTTAAGTACTATTACAAGGATAAAACTAAGTTGGCAAGTGTAGTTGCCATTTTTGACCGCGCCTACGAATTGAACAAGGAGAACATGATGGAATCAAATCTTGATCTCTATATGAAATCCGTTCAGCTGCAGTCCACTTTCAACAAAGGCAGCCTGACAGATGATCAGATTCTGGAGCGTTACGATAACATCAATGCCATTATTGATGCCAAAACAAAAAAGGCAATGGATGCTGGTAAGGCTGCAGATGCAGATAAGCTGACAGCAATCCGGGCTAAAGTAGATGAGTCGCTCACAGCATCTCCCATCAAATTTGATTGTGAAATGGTCAAATCAAAACTGGAACCTAAATTCCGCCAGAACCCTACTGATCAAAAGTTGGCCAAGAAGATTTTTACCTTCATGCTGCAGGGTAAATGTACCGATGATCCACTGTGGCTCGAGGCCGGCGAAGTCATCAAGAACATTGAGCCTAAAGATTTTGGTCTGATCAAAAATTTGGCGGTGAAGCATATGAGCAACGGTAACGCTGAAAAAGCAGAAGCGCTTATTAAAGAGGCACAGGCTCTGGCCACCAAGCCTGATCAAAAGGCCGATGCACTTATGATTCTTGGATCAATTGAAAGCAAGAAAGGTAATAGTGCAGGGGCTCGGGAAAACTTCCGTCAGGCTGCAGCAGCTGATCCTGCTAATAAAGAAGCCTGGAGCAAAATCGGAGACCTGTACTACAACAGCTTTGACGATTGTGCCAAGCGTGTGAACATGGCTGAAGACCGCCTTGTATACATTGCTGCTTTTGAAATGTACCAGCGTGGAGGAGATACTGCAGGAATGGCAAAGGCTAAAGCGCAATTCCCCTCTAAGGAAGATTTGTTCCTGCTGAACTGGAAAAATGGCGAATCCAGAAAAATTACCTGCTGGGTAGGTGAAACAGTCACCTTACGTACCCGTGACTAGGAACATTCAACATATTTCGAAAGAAGGCTGGCCTCAACGCTGGCCTTCTTTTTTATTTCTTTTTTTTAGCCTGGCTCCCTTTTTGCAATCATGTGATCAAGTCGGGCACCAACGCATTATTGAATACAACGGTCCAGTCAGAGAAGGGGATAGCATTGAAATGCTGTACGCAGAAGAGGATCACTTAAAAATCAAAATGATCGCAGGTAAAGTGAAACAGTTTGACAATGGAGATCGTGAATTTCCAGATGGTCTTTTTGTTGAATTCTACGACAGCCTGCAGGTCACTTCCACTCTATCGGCAAACAGCGCCTACTATTTCAGAAGCACCAATAAATGGCGCGCGCAGGGAAAGGTGCAACTTAAAAGTCTTCAAAAAGATGAACAGTTAAATACAGAAGAACTCTTCTGGTACCCGGCCACTAAAAAGGTTTACACCGAAAAATTCGTAACCATTCGAACAGGATCTGAAGTAATCTACGGAACAGGTCTAGATGCCGACCAGAATCTTACGAATTATCAAATCCGGCGAGTAGAAGGAGAGTTTGAGGTAGATGAAAACGGAAATAAAAAACCTGAATGAAACTATCGGTTATTTTACCTCTTTCGCTCGCTTTTGTCTTCCTGATTATCGGGCTATACGAAATGATGGCGTTGGGTCCGGAAAGCGGTTATTGGTCCATCATGCTGGCCATTGCCTTATTCTTTTGGTACCTGCTTCGGAAAAACAGCCCAAACAAGCAGTAAAGCCCATTTTTCCAATCGCGGGCTTTTTACCAGGATTACTTTCACAAGCCAAAATATGGCTTAAATTTGCGCCTCTTTATTACCTAACGTACAGACGATTATGGCGTTGATTGGAACTCTTAGAAACAAAATGACCAAATGGGTAGTTGGCTTCGTAGCCGTAGCTATGGCAGCCTTTATCCTGGGAAGCGATTTTCTTGGAAATGGAAGCCTATCTTTCTTCGGAATGGATAATTCTGTGGGCGAAATTGCCGGCAGAAGTATTCCAATGGAAGAATACCAGGCCATGGTTCAGGAAACTGAAAACAGCTTCGCCATGAGAATGAACCGTCGTCTGACGGAAAATGACGCCGCCATGATCCGGAACCAGGCATGGGAAATGATGATCGTTCGCGGTGCCATCAATCCGGAATTTGAAAAGGTAGGGGTTAAAGTTCACAAGGAGGAAGAATGGGATATGATTCAAGGTCGAAACGTGGACGAAGGTCTTCGTAATTCATTTCTTGATTCAATGGGTCGCTTCGACCGCAATCAACTGATTCAGCAGCTTCAAATATTAAGTGCTTCTCCGGTAGGGAGTCCGCAACGGGCCAGCTGGGATTTATACTACAAAGATTTGGCTCCTGGCCGTGCCCGTTTGAAATATGAAGCCCTGTTACTGAAAGCTAACTACGTGACGACAGCAGAAGCCGAGCGCGCTTATCATGAACAAAATGATGTGGCTGAGGTTCGTTTCCTGTATGTTCCTTTTTATGCCGTTAGCGATTCATTAGTTAAGGTAACCGATAGCGATATCAAGGCTTATTACGATAAAAACAAAGAGAAATACCGCTCCACTGAAACCAAAAGCCTGAGCTACGTAGTTTTCCCTGTAGCCGCCTCTGCTGCAGATTCAGCAGCTCTGTTGGACGGCCTCAACCGCCTGGTTGAAGGCTTTAAAACCACACAAGACGATTCACTTTTTGCAGTCACCAACAATACCAATCCGAATGTAACTGGCTTTGCTAGTTACAATGCCTCTAACCTCCCGGCAGGAATGCAAGATCGTCTTGAATCTATGTCGATCGGCGAAGTAGTCGGTCCATTCCTAGATGGAGGATCTTATAAGCTTATGAAGCTTGTGAAGTTGGGGACAGATACTACGTATGTTGCAAAGGCCAGCCACATTCTTTTCCGTAGCGACGATAGCTCAGAAGCTGCGAAAAAAGTAGCCAAGGAAAAAGCCAGAAAAGTTCTTGCGGAAATTAAAGCCGGCGCTGACTTTGCAGCAAAAGCTCGTGAGCACGGTAGCGACGGCACCGCCAGCAGTGGTGGCGACCTCGGATGGTTTGGAAAAGGCACCATGGTGAAGCCTTTCGAAAACGCTGTATTCGGTGCTTCGAAAGCTGGTCTGTTAAACGATGTTGTAGAAACTGAATTTGGATTCCACATCATCAAAGTAACAGTCGCTAAAACCAACAAGTCCTTTACCGTCGCTTCAATTGAAGAGGAAATCACTCCAAGCGACGAAACACAAAACGATATTTTCCGTCGCGCTGAAGAATTTGCTAATAGCCTTAAAGGTGTTGACCAATTCCGTGAGAGAGCGGCAGCAGAAAAAATGTCGGTTGCCGACGCCAAAGGATTAGGACCTGCAGACCGTCGCATCAACGAATTGGGTGATGCCCGTTCACTAATCTCCTGGGCCTACCGTGACGGAACCATTGGAAAAGTTTCAGAAGTAACCGATATCAATGGTGACTATGTGGTAGCAGTAGTTACTGCGGAAACGAAAGAAGGCTATAAAGAGTTGGATGCCGAGCTGAAAGAAATCATTACTCCATTGGCTAAAAAACAGGTAATCGGTAAGGTTATTTCGGATAAGCTTAAGGGCAAAAAAGAAGACCTTGAAACTCTAGCCAAGCAATTTGGAGCAGACGCTGTTGTTCAAACAGTAAATGATCTTCGTTTAAGCTCGGGTTCAATGGTTTCTGTAGGATTTGATCCTGCGGCTGTAGGAAAAGCATTTGGTGCTGAGGCTGGTAAAAGAACCGAGCCATTCGTTGGTGAAAACGGTGTGCTTGTAGTTGAGGGTATTCGCAAAACCTTTGCTCCAGAAATTACGGATGTTACAGCGTATAAAACACAATTGTTGCAGGCGCAGGCTGGTAAGGCTTCCTATTCCATCAGCGAAGCATTAAGAAGCTCAGCAAAAGTTAAAGACCAGCGCTACAAACTTTTCTAATTGACTTTTGATTAAAATTTAAAGGAGGCCAAAAGGTCTCCTTTTTTTATGTCCATTTTTTAAATACAGAGTGTGTTTTTTAACACAGAGAGCGCAGAGGAATACACACAGAGTTACGCAGAGAATTCAAAAATCAAGTGAACCCAAGACAACTCTCTCTGTGAGCGACTTCTCCAACAAAAGAGAATCTGAACATCTAAATAAAACTAACCAAAGTAGACCTCCGTGGTCTTTGTGTTAAGTTTTTAAACTCAGAGAGCACAGAGAAATACACACAGAGTTACGCAGAGAATTCAAAAACCAAGTGAACCCAAGACAACTCTCTCGTGAGCGACTTCCCCAAACAACAGAAAAGCTGAATTATTAAGGCAAAATCATTCAACCCAAACCGAGAGCCGCAACCAATTTATCGGCTGCATAGTCAACCTCTTCAACGGTATTGAACTTACTAAAGGAAAAACGAATAGGCGCTCGTTTAGACCCTGGATAGAGAGCATTGATCACATGTGAGCCAGTAGCTGCACCACTGGAACAAGCGCTGCCGCCAGAAGCTGAAACTCCAGAAAGATCAAGATTGAACAACAGCATCTCGTTCACATCCGACTCAGGCAAGCTCACGCTGAGTACGGTATATAAACTTTTTTCCAGATTAGCACTTTCTCCGTTAAACGAAACCCCCGGTATACGCGCTACAAGCTTTTCAATCATGCGGCTTTTAAGACGCTCAATATGGTTTTGGTGATCCGCCATTTCCCGGTATGCAATCTCAAGCGCTTTGGCCAGGCCAATAATACCGTACGTGTTTTCAGTTCCCCCTCGCATATTTCTTTCCTGCGATCCACCGGAAACCATCGGACTGATTTTTTTATCCCTCCGTAGGTACATGAATCCAACTCCCTTAGGTCCGTGAAACTTATGAGCAGCGGCCGTTAATGCACTTACCTGCAACTCGCGCAAATCGTGAGCATAATGTCCCATCGTTTGCACAGTATCTGAATGAAAATATGCGTTGTAGGTTGTACATAATTCACCAACCCGTTTCAGGTCAAGTAAATTACCAATCTCATTATTGGCATGCATCAGCGAAACCAGAGCACCGGGATAAAGGGCCAGTAACCGTTCCAGATCAGAAAGAACCGGATTCCCTTTTTCATCTAGCTGAACGTAATGCAGTTTCACGCCACCCTGTCCAGCCATCAAAGCCAACGTATGCTCCACAGCATGGTGTTCAATTGCAGAAGAAATTACATGAGTAATTCCAAAGGCTTTTACTGCGCCGCTTAATATGGCGTTATCCGCCTCAGTTCCGCCAGACGTAAAAATTATTTCACCTGGCGTGCAGTGCAGGAGATCGGCAATTTTTTTACGCGAAGATTCAATAGCTGCCCGTACTTTTCGTCCATGGGCATGTGTAGAAGAGGGATTTCCAAAGTCCTCCAACATGAAGGGCCGCATGGCCTCAAAAACCTCCGGATCCAATGGGGTAGTGGCAGCATTATCCAGATAAACCTTCATGATTTTCAGACGATTATCCTTTTGAGATTTGCTTTATGTCTTTCATCAGTTGTTCCGCCAGAGCCTTGGCACGCTTTTCATTCGGTGCTTCAGCAATGATGCGCACGATGGGCTCAGTATTGGATTTCCTTAAATGAACCCACTCACGCTTTTCTTCAAAGTCAATCCGGACCCCATCGGTAAGGTTGATGTTTTCGGAAGAATACTTCTCCTGAACAGCCTTCAAAATATGATCTACATCTACACTTGGCGTAAGCTCAATTTTATTTTTTGAAATAAAATAGGTCGGATAGGAGGCGCGTATGGCAGAAAGGGGCTTGCCAGATCGGGCTAAATGCGACAGAACCAGAGCAATACCCATCAACGCATCGCGACCATAATGCAATTCAGGTAGAATAACACCTCCATTACCCTCTCCCCCAATCAGCGCATTCGTCTCTTTCATTTTTGAAACGACATTAACCTCTCCCACGGCCGCAGCATGCCAGCTGTGGCCATATTTTTCGGTGAGATCGCGAAGTGCACGTGAAGAAGAAAGATTAGAAACAGTGGCGGTTTTTTCACCGGAATAACTGGCCAGCATATAATCAGCAGCCATCACAAGTGTATATTCTTCTCCAAAAGGCTTTCCATCTTCACAAATCAAAACCAATCGGTCCACATCCGGATCAACAACAATACCCAAATCGTATTTCCTTAAGGCCATTACCTCACAGATCTGTTTAAGGTTTTCCGGTAGCGGTTCCGGGTTATGGGCAAACCGACCGTTGGGTTTACAGTTAATCTTTTTAATTTTTTTTACACCCAAAGCGTCCAGTAAAGCAGGCACAGCTACTCCACCAGTAGAATTTACCGCATCCACCGCAATCCGAAGTTTTGCTTTTTTGATGGCTCGCTTATCCACCAACGGATGACGAAGAATCTGCTTGATGTGTTTTTCAATATGACCTTTGCGTTCGCGGATGCGACCAAGCTGATCAGCCGTTACATAACTAAAGTTTTTTTCCTCGGCTATCTTTAGAATACGCTTGCCTTCTTCATCAGAAATAAATTCACCAAAATGATTGAGGAGTTTCAAAGCATTCCACTCACCTGGATTATGACTGGCCGTAATAATGATTCCACCATCCGCCGCTTCTTCCGTTACCGCAAGCTCCACCGTTGGCGTTGTTGATAGCCCGGTGTCAATAACATTCAGTCCAACAGCAGCGAGAGTAGAAGAAACAAGGTTACTCACCATCTGTCCGCTGACCCGCGCATCGCGACCGATAACAACTTTTGTTCCGCCGGCAGATTTTATCCAGGTACCATAAGCTGCAGTGAAAAGAATTACGTCCTCAGGAGTAAGCGCATCGCCCGGTTTACCGCCAATAGTACCCCGGATGCCAGATATCGATTTTATTAGTGCCAAGTGGTATGGGTTTAGGTACGCTTTCTAGCGACTCTTTTTAACTTCAGGAAGCGTCATTTCAGACTGCTTGGATGGATCACCGCAGGCCTCACCCTCGCCGATCACCTTACCGCAATAGCCGCAGGTAATGCCCTCTTTTGCAAGGAATGGGCTCTGAGTGGCGCAAGTTCCTCTGAATTCCCCGTTTTTAATAAAAATCAGGCGCACACTCATAAGCGCAAAGAATAGCGCAAAAACTGCCAGCGTGATAAAAAAAACAGCCATAAACAAGCGATTATCCCTTTGGGAATGGGAATTTTACCTCACAAAAATACAACGAAACCCTGCACCGGACAATTTCCGAAAACCGAATGGAATCCCCTCAAAAATCACTTTCCAGGCCTGACCCCAAACGCCAAGAAAAACTAAAAGCCTTTGATCGTCTGCTCACCGTAATGAACGATCTGCGCGAAAATTGTCCATGGGACAAAAAACAAACCATGGAAAGTCTGCGGCACCTGACCATCGAAGAAACGTATGAATTATCCGATGCCATCTTAGAAGGCGACCTTCAGGAAGTAAAAAAAGAACTAGGGGACGTGATGTTGCACCTGGTCTTCTATGCCAGAATTGCCAGTGAGCACGAGAAGTTTGACATCGCAGATGTACTCAACGGCATCTGTGAGAAACTGATTGAGCGACATCCACATGTATACGGTGATGTAAAGGCAGACGATGAGGAAACGGTAAAAGCCAACTGGGAAAAAATTAAACTAAAAACAGGAAACAAATCCGTTTTGGAAGGAGTGCCCGGCTCTTTACCGGCAATGGTGAAAGCCGTACGCATTCAGGATAAAGCAAGAGGCGTTGGATTCGATTGGGACCACAAAGATCAGGTGTGGCAAAAAGTCGAGGAAGAGCTCTCTGAATTTAAAGCAGAGGAAAATTCCGGTAACCGTGAAAAGATGCTGGCAGAGTTCGGAGATCTTTTATTCTCTCTGGTCAACTACGCACGGTTTTTGAATATCGATCCGGAGGAGGCTCTGGAGCGCACCAACAAAAAGTTTATCAAACGATTTCAATACCTGGAAACAGCTTCAGCTAAGGATGGAAAGAAACTTGGTGAGATGACGTTGGATGAAATGGATCGCTATTGGAATGAGGCCAAAGAGCTTTAATGGTTAGAATTCACTTACCGCTAAGCTGACGGCGGTACATTTGAATCGTATTCTCCATTCCAAAATAAAGGGCATCGCACACCAAGGCATGACCGATACTCACCTCATCAAGAAAAGGAATGGATGTTTGAAGAAACCTGAGATTGTGTAAATCCAGATCATGTCCGGCATTTATGCCAAGACTAACAGTTTTTGCATAATGAGCCGCCTGAACATATGGGGCTACGGCTTCACCTTGGTTTTTTAGAAAATCATGTGCATACGGACCTGTATACAATTCAATACGATTGGCGCCAGTTACTGCTGCGCCTTCGACCATCGCTTCAATGGGATCGACAAACAGGGAAACACGTACACCCCAATCCTGTATTCTGGCTGTGATCTCCTT